>JAHFTP010000017.1 GCA_023265495.1 Chlamydiota bacterium | reverse complement strand
GGCTTGCTAGTTGGATTAAAAAATCGCAGTCCCAAGCTTGAGGGTTTTTAGAGTCAATCGTTACGCTGGAAAGGATTTCCTTTCGGAACATAATGGAGGTGGGAACGGGATATTTACCAATGAGTTCCATTAAACCCTCCGGCGGGGAAAATAGACCTTCTCTAGGCCATGCGCCTAGGGGCACACAAATAATACCATTTTTACATAGGCTAATGGTCGAGCCTGCAAAAAAAGCGGCGCTCGGGTGATGAGCAAAGCCTTCCATAGCTGTTTTGCAAAAACAGGGGAGCAGTAGGTCATCATCGGACAGGAAGGAAAAGAACTTCGTTTCTACAAGGGAAAGACAGAATTCGTAATTAGCAAGCATCCCGATGTTTTTTGGGTGGCAGATATAATGAAGTCGGGGATCTTTTGCTGCCAACCCTGCTACAACCTGAGAGGTTTCATCGCCGGACGCATTATCACAAACAACAACCTGCAGATTTTTAAAAGACTGATTAAGGGCGCTTAAAATAGCCTTTTTTAACATGTGAGGTCGTTTGTATGTTGGAATGAAAATAGTAATTAACGGGCTGTCCATCAAATATCCCTCAGTGGAAGTTGAAAAATTGTTAAGCAATAAGTATCCACGCAGTGCTAGATTGTATCGATCTGCAAGAAAATTTTGCCACAAAATTTTCTTGTTCCTTGCCTCGGAGCAAAAAATATCCTCTTCAGAATTGTTATACTCTGCTTGTGCCAAAAAAAACGTTCTTAAGAATCCACTCTTTTTGTATATTGCCGCCTTGTTATTGCTGTACAAAAAGAATTTTCGGGTGAAATATGAAAGCAGTGATCCTTGCAGGTGGTTTCGGAACGAGAATTTCCGAATTGACGAACAATACGCCAAAACCCATGGTAGAAGTGGGAGGCAAACCTATTCTCTGGCATATCATGAATATCTATTCTCACTATGGAATCCATGAGTTTGTCGTTGCCTTAGGTTATAAGGCGGAAGTGGTCAAAGAGTATTTTCTGAATTTTTATGCGATAAATAATGATCTTTCTATAGATCTCTCCACGGGAGAGACGATCATTCATAAAGGCCGTCAACCTAACTGGAAGATCCATTTAGTCGATACGGGATTGCATACGATGACCGGGGGACGGATAAAAAGATTAAAAGAATGGATTGGCCGCGAGCCGTTTCTTTTAACCTATGGAGACGGTGTTGCCGATATCAATCTCCATGAGCTTATTGCTTTCCATAGACAAAATAAGAAGCTCGCTACCGTCACTGCTGTTCATCCTCCTGCCCGCTTCGGCGCTTTGATGATCAAAGACAGCCGCGTTACTCAATTCTTAGAGAAACAGCAATCGAAGGAAGGATGGATCAATGGAGGCTTTTTTGTTTTAGAACCGGAAGTGCTCAATTTCATCGAAGGAGATCATACGTCTTGGGAGAAAGAGCCATTAGAGGCTCTGGCCTCACAAAATGAGCTAGTCTCCTACCTGCATAAGGGTTTCTGGCAGCCTATGGATACACTGCGCGAACATAAAATTTTAGAAAACTTGTGGGAGAGTAAGCAAGCTCCTTGGAAAGTCTGGAGTTAGGAGGAGGAATATGGATGACTTTTGGCAAAGTAAAAATGTATTAGTAACGGGCGCTACCGGGCTTGTAGGTTCATGGCTAACCAGGGCTCTCGTCGATGGAGGTGCTCATGTCGTAGTATTAACGAGGGATTTAGATCCACAAAGCGAGCTCATTCGTAGTGATGTGATTAAGAAAACATCCGTTGTACAGGGATGTTTAGAAGATGGGGTGTCTTGTGAAAGAGCAATTTGTGAGTATGAGATAGACACGGTTTTTCATCTGGGAGCACAAACTTTGGTCGGAACGGCATTAAGAAATCCGGTGTTGACGTTCGAATCGAATATACGTGGGACCTATCTTTTATTGGATGCTTGCAGGAAACAGAAAAACTTTGTGCAAAGAATAGTCATTGCCTCTAGTGACAAAGCGTATGGCTTCAGTGATGTCTTGCCCTATACGGAAGAAATGCCTTTGCAAGGAGTGCATCCCTATGATGTCTCCAAGTCGTGTACGGATCTTTTGTCTCTTGCCTATTATCACACCTATAATCTGCCTCTTGCCGTAGCGCGTTGTGGAAATATTTTTGGAGGGGGAGACCTTAACTGGAGCAGGCTTATTCCCGGGACAATTAAAAACTTACTTGCCGGCAGAGTCCCCGAAATAAGAAGCGACGGAGGGTTTACTAGGGACTACCTCTATGTGGCCGATGCGGTGAAGGCCTATCTTGTGCTAGCAAAAGAGGTTCATCGAGAAGATGTGCAGGGGGAAGGCTTTAATTTTGGTCCTAATCGACCCTACAGCGTCACAGAGATCGTCCACAAGTTGCAAAGCTTAATGAACAAAGAAAACCTAGTCCCTCAAATCCTCAATAGGGCCGTAGCAGAGATAAGAGATCAAACCTTGGATTCTTCTAAAGCAAGAAAAACGTTAAAGTGGGAGCCCGAGTATTCCTTAGAGGATGGGTTAGAAGAAACGATCAGTTGGTATACAGGGTATTTACATCAACTCAGCAATAAAAGCTCAAAGGTAGCATATGAAACAGTCTTGTTGTAGATTTTGCTCGCACCCTTTAACGCATTCTTTTTGCAACTTGGGAAAAAGTCCATTTTCTAATTCCTATTTGAAGAAATCTGAGCTTGGGGGCATGGAACCTTTTTTCCCCTTGCATGCGTATGTTTGCGATCAGTGTTTTCTCGTGCAATTAGAGGAATTTCAAAAACCGCATGATATTTTTTCTGATTATGCCTATTTTTCTTCCTATTCCTCCTCTTGGCTGCAACATGCAAAAAGATATACGGAAGAGATGATCGGTCGATTTGGTTTTCATTCATCCCATTTTGTGGTTGAGATAGCGAGTAATGATGGGTATCTTCTGCAGTATTTCAAAGAAAAAAATATTCCCGTCTTGGGGGTAGAGCCGGCTGCAAATGTGGCTAAGGTGGCACGAGAAAAAGGAGTCCCTTCGCTCATTGCCTTTTTTGGTAGGGAGACAGCAGAAAAAATGATCGCGTCAGGGCCCAAAGCGGATTTACTCATTGGAAATAATGTGCTTGCCCACGTCCCTGATATCAATGATTTTGTATCGGGGTTGAAGGTTCTACTAAAAGATGACGGGGTTATTACAATGGAATTTCCTCATCTTCATCGACTGATGGAGGAAAATCAGTTCGACACCATCTATCACGAACATTTTTCCTATCTTTCCTTTCTGGCGGTGGAGAAAATTTTTGCTAAACATGGATTAAAAGTATTTGATGTGCAGCATCTTCCTACACATGGGGGATCGCTGCGTGTATTTGCTTGTCATGAGGAAGATACATCTAAAAAGATTCAAGGCAGTGTGGTAGAATTAAGGGCTAAAGAGCAGGCGTACGGATTGGAATCTTTAAGTACATACACCTCTTTTGAAAGGAAGGTGCAAAAGATTAAATTCGACCTTCTAAGAGAGCTAATTAGGATGAAAAATGAGGGTAAATCCATCGTAGCTTATGGAGCTCCCGCCAAAGGAAATACTCTGCTCAATTATTGTGGTATAAAAATGGAGTTTTTGGATTATACCGTAGATTTAAGTCCCCATAAGCAGGGACTGTCTTTACCGGGAACGCATATACCTATCTACTCACCGGACAAGATCAGAGAGACTAAGCCCGATTACATCCTTATTCTACCTTGGAATTTGAAGAAGGAAATAATAGAGCAAATGTCTTTTGTAAGAGAGTGGGGGGCGAAGTGGATAGTGCCGATACCCCAATTTGCCGTGATTGAAAATACCTAAACATCTTGAGTGTATTATGAAATTTTTAAAAAGTGTTTTTATCTGCTTTGTCTACTCCTTGCTTTTTTATGATAGTAGCTCCCTGCAAGCCTTTTCTTCTTTGGATTCACAATCTTCCTCCTCGACCAAGCAAAAGGCACTCCCCCCGGGAGTTTTTTCTGATTCAGTTGGCTATGAGCGCTTAAACTCTTTAGCTGTGGCATGCGGTGCAGATAAAGGGTCTCAGTATCATAACTATACAAAAGTCTATGCGCAATATTTTGATAAAATTAAAGACAAAACATTTAATTTCTTGGAGATTGGAGTTCATAAGGGCTGCAGTGTGAAGCTCTGGGAAAAATATTTTTCTAAGGCGAATTTGTATTTCATTGATATTACATGGGATGCGCTGGAATATACGCCAACGCGTGCGAAGTTGTTTTTAGCGGATCAGTCTGATCCTCAAAAGTTAAAGAATGTTGTGAGTCAAATCCCCGGCGGGCTCGATATCATTATTGATGATGGCGGACATACCATGGAGCAGCAGCAGGTGTCTTTCAAAACGCTATTTCCTTATGTAAACAGCGGGGGGCTATACATCATTGAAGATTTACATACTTCTTACTGGAGTTCGTATGGAGGTGGGGGTAGAGACTCTACTGTAGAGTTCTTAAAATGTCTTATCGATGATGTCAATTTTGTAGGGGCTAGAACAGAAAAGGCCAATCATGATGGTGATTTGTCTGCGCTCCAAATAGAACTTAACATCTATAGAGAGCAGATTTATTCTATTTGTTTCTATGATAGCTTGTGTTTCATCATAAAACGTTGAGTGGGTAAAAATGAGATTTTTTTTTATTTTTCTATTTGCCATGGGAGCTGTTTTCTCTAGTGCCCTAAGATCTGATGAGTTTGACGCATCCCAATTTAAATCTTGGTGGCTAGATTTTAGAGATACAGAGGGGATTCCTGAGAAACTCAAGGAGATGGAAGACTATTTCGTCTCCAGCGGTCTCTTAGAAGAGTCTTCTAAGTTTTGGCTTTTTTTAAATAGGAGAAATATCGAGCAAATTACCTATCAAGGCTATGAGAATTTTAAGCAGACGGTTGCTTGTAACTATTTTACTTGGCTTGTGAACCGAGATCATGGCTATGCAAAAAATCTTTTCCGAAATGGAACCCAGTTTCTCGATACTATTGCTCCTGCAGAGCTTACAAAAAAACATGCTCTTTTTACAGAGATGCAATCTCTTCAATACAACCAGACTACAGTCATGTTCTATTTTTATCTTATACAAAATGGGGCGGGGCCTTATTTGGAGAAGCTGGAAGAACCTCAGTTTGGCAATCCTCCTTCTATTACAATATCCGGAAAATCTATCTCGCAAGACACCTTAAATTCACTGCTCGAGTATCTGTCCATTGCCACGCATTGTTCCATGTCTACCGTTTCTTGCATACTGGAAGTGGGGGCAGGGTCGGGGAGAACTGCATGGTGTTTTCTAAAACAATGTCCTAACGTTAAGTACATAATCGTTGACTACCCTCCGGCGTTATATCTTTCTCAAACCTATCTCACCTCAGTTTTTCCTGATAAGAAGGCTTTTTTGTTTCGCCCCATCGAGAATGCAGAAAGCGTGCAAGAAGAATTGGATGCAGCAGAACTTATTTTTCTAACACCTGATCAAATGCGGCTAGTGCCGGATAAATCGGTCGATCTTTTTATGGCTATCGATTGTCTCCATGAAATGAAGAAAAACGAGGTGGAATTCTATTTTCATGAGGCAAATAGGCTCTCTTCCCTGTTTTATTATAAATGTTGGATGGATACGGTTGTCCCACTTGATGAGATCCCTTATCCTTTTTCCTCATACCCCGTCCGGTTTTCATGGAGAAAAATATTCGAAGGAGAATGTATAATTCCCTCTGATTTTTCCCATGCATTTTATCAGGTTCTTTAAGAAAAGGGCCGTTGGGATGGTCCAATACGAATACATGTGAGGTTTTATGCAAAAAAAAGCGCTAGTGACAGGCGTTAATGGACAAGATGGATCCTATCTTTCAGAACTCTTATTAGAAAAGGGGTATGAAGTTGTGGGAATGATCAGAAGATCATCGTCTGTGAACACAAACAGAATTCAGCATCTACTCGTGCGGCACGCTGATAGTTTCAGTTTAATGGAGGGAGATTTAGGCGACTCCCTTAATGTAAAACAGATTGTGGATAAAACTAGGCCTGATGAGATTTATAATTTAGCTGCTATGAGACATGTACAGTCTTCGTTTGAAATGCCCGAATACACAGCGCAGGTGGACGCTCTTGGTCCATTAAGACTTCTGGAAGCAATGAGAACCTATTGTCCTAAAGCCAGGTTTTATCAAGCATCGACATCTGAGCTATTTGGCAAGGTACAGCAGATTCCGCAGTCAGAGAGCACCCCCTTTTATCCGAGGTCTCCTTATGGCGTAGCAAAGCTTTATGCCTACTGGGCCGTAGTGAATTTCCGAGAGTCTTATGGCCTTTATGCATGCAATGGCATTTTATTTAATCATGAAGGGCCTCGCAGAGGAGAGAACTTCGTTTCAAGAAAGATTTCTCTTGCTGTGGCAAGGATAAAGTTAGGGTTGCAAAAGACTGTAGTTCTGGGCAATCTCGATGCAAAGAGAGATTGGGGTTATGCAAAAGATTTTGTAGAAGGAATGTGGCTCATGCTACAGCAAAGCAAACCACAAGATTATGTCCTCGCAACAGGAGAGACCCATTCTGTTAGAGAGTTTGTAGAACTTGCCTTCAAAGAAGCGGGTATATCTATCAGATGGGAAGGTAAAGGCATTGAGGAAAAAGGGGTAAATGCAGCAACGAGTGAAGTTGTGATAGAAATCTCCGCTCAATTTTTTAGACCTGCAGAAGTGGACATTCTCTTAGGCGATGCTTCTAAAGCAAAAAAGGAACTCCAATGGAATCCTCATACGACCTTTAAAGATCTTGTATCATTAATGGTACAAGCAGATCTTGATTTCATACAAAACTCCCAGAGAAATATGGAGTTGCATAGCGACTTTGCTGTCTTATGAAGACGATTTGTGTAGATGGAAGAATGTATAGCTCTTCCGGTATTGGAACCTACATCAGAAATATTCTACTTCAGTGGAAAGAACCATCTCACTTTTCTTTGCAAATTTTAACTTCTAAAGAAGTGTTGGATGCTCATCCCGAGCTTTCTTCTTTTGCGCCCATTTTAGTGTCGGCTCCGATCTACTCAGTAAAAGAATCTTGGGAGTTGGCGATAAAAACCCCTCCTTGCGATCTATTTTGGTCTCCCCATTTTAATGTTCCTATGCTTCCCATAAGGGCAAAGAAAAGAGTAGTCACCATTCACGATGTTTTTCATTTGGCACATCTCTCTCAATTGAGTTTTCTAGAAAAAGGGTATGCAAAGACAGTGATTTCATATGCGGCAAAAAAATCTGATCTTATCATTACCGACTCCTTCTTTTCCAAAGAGGAAATTGTGAAATACACAAGAGCTAGTAAAGACAAGATAGAGATGATCCACTTAGGAGTGGATACGGACAGATTCACTTCTTATGTAGAAGATCGAGATAGGGACCAGAAAGTGGAGCAAAAATATCACCTCCCTTCTCGGTATCTACTGTTTGTGGGCAATATCAAACCGCATAAAAACATAGAAAATCTTTTGAAGGCCGTACGAATCCTCAAACAAAAAGGGCATCTTTTTCCCGTAGTGATTGTAGGGAAACTATTTCCCAAGGATGGAGTATGGGATCGGCTGCAAAGGGAATCATTATTGGGCGATCACATAAAGCTTTTGCAAGAAGTGTCCAATGAGGAGCTTCCTTCCCTCTATCGACTTGCCACTCTTACCGTGCAACCCTCATTTTATGAAGGGTTTGGCCTTCCTCCCCTTGAGGCAATGAGCTCCGGATGTCCCGTCATTGCTTCTCACGCAGCGAGTCTGCCTGAAGTCTGTGGAGATGCGTCTATGTACTTTGATCCACATAGTCCGGAGGAAATGGCTGCAAAAATAGAGAGTGTCATGGATAATACAGGATCTTGCAAAGAAGCTCTTATACAAAAAGGTTATGAGAGGATAAAAAACTTCTGCTGGAAGAAAACAGCTTCGCGCCATTTAGACATTTTTAAGAGGCTTCTTTTTGATGAGAACAGCACTTGTTTATGATTGGCTAGTAGGTATTGGCGGTGGGGAGCGGGTATTACAAGCGATTTATGAGGTCTACCCATCCCCTATTCATACATTAATACAAGATACAAAAGCATTAGAAAAGACCATTTTTGCAGATACAACGATCCATAGTTCCTTTATCCAAAAGCTTCCCTTTGCAAAGAAGTCTTTTAGAAATTTCCTTCCCTTATTTCCACTGGCTATAGAACAGTTTGATTTAAGCGAATATGAGCTTGTTTTGTCATGCTCCCATGCTGTAGCTAAGGGTGTGCTCACTCACCCCCATCAGCTCCATATCTGTTACTGTTTTACTCCGATGAGATATGCATGGGATTTGACACATACCTACCTAAATAGCTTGTCTGGTGTGAAAAAAGAAATTGTAAAGCTCGCTTTACACTCGCTAAGGAAGTGGGACACCGCATCGACATCTCGTGTTGATGTCTTTGGCGCGATCTCTCACTATGTAGCAAGAAGGATCAAAAAAATCTACGGAAGGGAGTCGTGTGTGATTTACCCGCCCGTTTCCACGCAGAAGTTTTCCCTATCTAACCAAAAAGAAGAGTACTACATCACCTATTCAAGGCTTGTCCCTTATAAAAGGGTGGATCTCATCGTAGAGGCATTTTCTCATATGCCTCAAAGGAAGCTCATCGTGATAGGCGACGGCCCGGAAATGAAAAAAATTAAATCGTTAGCGGGAAAAAATGTAGATGTTTTAGGTTTTCAGTCTGATGAGACGATTAGAGAATTAGTATCCAAGGCTAGAGCCTTTATTTTTGCTGCAGATGAAGATTTTGGCATCGTAGCGGTAGAGGCTCAAGCGGCGGGCATCCCCGTCCTTGCTTATGGTAAGGGGGCATCTTTAGAAACTATTGTTGCCGATAAGACGGGTTTGTTTTTTCCCAAACAGGAAGTAGCAGACCTATGTAATGCTATAGAGCAATTTGAAAAAAAAGAAAAAAAGTTCGATCCTAAAGAGATCAGAAAACATGCAGAAACGTTTAGTGAAGATAGGTTCAAAAGAGAGTTTAAACAATTTGTAACCAAGCAATTAGAGGATTTTCATGAAAGTAGTTATCCTGGCAGGCGGTAGTGGAACGAGGCTGTGGCCTATATCAAGAAGTTCTTTTCCTAAACAGTTTTTGCATTTTGGAGAAAAATATTCCCTGCTGCAGAAGACGATTTTACGATTTAGTTCTACCTATGCTAAAAGAGATTTCCTCATCGTCACAAACCAAAGCTATTATCATTTAGTGAAAAGCCAGTGCAGCGAGCTGGATCCTCATTTTGATTTTCATATTCTTGTTGAGCCCGAAAGCAAGAATACAGCTCCGGCAGTGGCCATAGCTATAAAGTATATGGAAGAAAATATGAGCTTCTCTCCGGAGGAGAGTATTTTGGTTTCTTCTTCCGATCACATTATTTCTCCGGAAGAGCAGTTTTTACAAACGCTTCCCTTAGCGGAAGAAGAGGCCAGTCGGGGAAGTATAGTAATTTTTGGCGTGAGACCGACAAAGCCGGAGACGGGTTATGGGTATATTAAAGTAGAAAATGACAAGGCCTCTGCAACGCAAAAAGTGGAGCAGTTCATTGAAAAGCCGATCTATGCTAAGGCGCAGGAGTATGTGGTCAGCGGCAACTACTTATGGAATTCGGGTTTGTTTATGTTTTGTGCGTCCACCTTTTGGAAGGAGCTCGAATCACATTGCCCAGCCCTTTATGCCCTAACTCGAGAAAGATTCAAAGGTTTCATAGCCCACTTTAGTGAATGCCCCTCTATTTCTATTGACTATGCGATTTTAGAAAAGACCGCTTTATGTAGGGTGATTTCCCTTGCTATCTCCTGGTCTGATGTCGGCTCATGGGATAGTGTCTACGACACGTTAGAAAAAGATGACAATCAAAATGTTAAGATTGGCAATGTGCATGAGATAGACTCTAAGAATTGTCTTTTTCTATCAGATAAGAGGTTGATTTCTGCTATTGGGGTGGAAGACCTGATTGTGATTGAGACAGACGACGCTGTCTTCTTAGGAAAAAAAGGGGAATCCCAAAAGGTAAAGCAGCTTGTTGAGGAGTTAAAACAGCAAAAAAGAAAAGAGTCTGTAGAGCATGTAACTTCGCATAGGCCTTGGGGTAAATATACGATCCTCGAGGAAGGAGACAGATATAAGATAAAAAGGATCACAGTAAATCCTCAGCAAAGACTTAGTCTGCAGATGCACTATCATCGAAGCGAACATTGGGTAATAGTAAGAGGTACTGCAAAAGTGACTAGAGGAGAAGAAGAGAAAATTCTTCATGAGAACGAAAGTATTTTTTTTCCTAAGTCTACGGTACATCGCTTAGAAAATCCTGGGAAAGTGACTTTGGAGCTCATAGAAGTGCAAGTAGGAGAGTATGTCGGAGAAGATGATATTGTCCGCATGCAGGACGATTATGCAAGGACGTAGATGGCCTATTTAAGAACTATTACTCTAAAATCTTTGATTAGGGGTGGGTTGCTTTTCTTTTTTTTCCTTTTTCTGGCCCTGGGGAATTTATTAAGATTGCTTCCCTTTTCTTCTTTTGTTAACAACATGCTCGTAACAGAATTTTTTCTTTTTTTCTTTGCCGTGCTTGCCTTTATAGCTTTTCCTTTACACAGAAAATTTGTTATGTACTTTGCTTTAATTAGCCTTTTTGTTTTTGCTTCTTATTGTTATGGAGGTATTTTATATGAATTTTCTCTCCAACCGTTTTTATACGTGGTAAAACTGGGATTGACCATCCTTTCTAGTTATATGCTGGCACAACTCCTTTTTCAAAAATACCCCAAGGTAGAGGATTTTTTCTCACAATATCTTTTAAGGGGGTATATCGTCTGTTTATTCTTAAGTGCATTCATATACATAGCATTCCCTTATTCTGATGATCTTTGGGTGTTTTTACAAAATTATGGCATTTCTTTTCGGGGAGACCCCCACAGAGGGAGGTTCATTTCTGTCTATTTCGACCCCAATTTTTTTGCCTCTATTGCATTTATCCCCTTCTGTATCAGTATGTTTCTCTATAAATCTACTTGCAGGTGGAAATATTTTCTCTTCAGCACCCTTTTTTTACTAAGTGGAATTCTTACGTTGTCTAGAAGTGGGATTTTTGTCATTGGAATATGTCTTTGTTTTATTATGCTCAGAGAAAGTCGGTTACTTACAAAAATCCTAATAAAGAAAAAAAGTGCATTACTTGTCTTGGCAGTTTCCTTTATTGGCTTTGCAATCGCCTTGTATCGTTTACCGGAATTTAGCCGGTTTCTTATCAGGGTCATCTACATAACAGATGATCCATCTGCAGCGGCTAGATGGGCTAACTTTGTTCAGGGGTTTGTTATTCTTAAGGAGCACGTTTTTTTTGGTATGGGCTATAACTATCTCATGAAGGCATTTACGGAAAGAACGGATATGTATTGCGTTGATTCCTCGATGCTTTTTTCCCTTATTAATTTTGGGAGTATTCCGTTTGCAGTCTTTTTTTCCTTTCTAGCCTATTCCTACATGCAATTCGTAAGGAGTATGAGTAGGTGGAAAAGAGAGAATCCTGCATTTAGGTGTTTGATGGCAGATTTTCATCTCTACATTCTATTAATTGTTTTTTTTGCCTCTTTTTTTAACAATGTGCTCTATTACAACTTTTGGTTAATTCCCATGCTTACGATCTGTTTTTATCTTTCTCTGTATGCAAAAAAGCATTTTCCTTTAAAGGAGTAGGTTTTCCGAGAGTTCTATTCTTTTTAAGAAAAATGGCTCCCTAGAATCCCTGCAAGTTTCATCATATCGACCGCTTTTTTAGAACCAAACACTTTTGCAAGCTTGGCATCGGGGACGATCTGTCTTTTGTTCTTGGGATCTTGAAGCTTGTTTTTTTTGATGTAGTCCCATACTAGTTTTACTACTTCAGGCCGTGAAGCTTCTTTCACTCCCACGACTTCTTGTAGTTCTTTAGATAGAGTAAGGGCTTTTTGCTTAGGAGTTGTTTTTTTCTTTGCAGCAGCTTTCTTTTTGGCCTTAGGCTCTTTTTCTGTCGTAGCTTTCCCTCCCTTTTTCTTTGGGAAACGCTCCTTTTTTACATAGGGCGTTTTGGGGTGATCGACATATTTTTCTTGTAGCTGGTCTACATCGTTGACGATGACATCGCAATCAGGGTAGTTGCTGCACGAAAAAAAGACCTTTCCAAATCTTGATCTTCTAGGCGTTATTTTGCCATCGCATCCAAGCGCCGGGCAGGTAGGCATCTCTTCAAGGGGTATTTCTCCTTGTTTGGGGATATTGACAATGCCTTTACATTCGGGATAGGTGCTACAGCCAAGGAAGGGCCCAAATTTACCAAAACGCAGCTGCATAGTCTTGCCACACTTAGGGCAGAGTTGATCCCAGTTGAAATTGGGGTCATAATCTTCTTTTTTGAATTCTAATGCCTCTAAGGGAATGGTGTATTTACAGTCGGGATAATTAGAGCACCCATAAAAATACTTTCTTCTCGACCATATTTTTTGGAGTTTATGTCCACAATCAGGACAGTCAATATCTGTTAGGATTTTGGGAACAAAGGCCTCTTTCTCCGCTGTTTCTACTAAGGGGAAAAAGGCTTCCCAAAACTCTTTGATCAGATCTTTCCAATTTTTTTGGTTTTCAGCTACATGTTCTAGCTCATCTTCCATGATGGCTGTAAAGCCGGCGTCCATAATCATTTTGAAATTGGCTTCGAGCATTTGTGCAATGACTCTACCTAGCTCTGTAGGTTTAAGAGTCCCCTTTTCTTTGACTGTATAGTCTCTGCTTTGGATCTTATTCATGATCGTTGCATAGGTGGATGGCCTTCCTATCCCCGACTTTTCGAGCTCTTTAACCAAAGAAGCTTCGGTAAAACGTGGAGGAGGTCTAGTGAATGCTTGCTGTGATTGTATCTCTAAAAGACGAAGAGATTGGTTCTCTGAAAGGAAAGGAAGAAGTCTATCTTCATTTTCTTTCTCTTCGCTGTCTTCCTTTTCTTCGTAGACGGCAAGGAACCCCTGGAATTTTAATGTAGACCCTGTAGCCCTAAGAACAATGTTTGTATCCGTCTCAATATCGCAGGAGATTGTATCATAAATAGCGGGAGTCATCTGCGAGGATAAAAACCTTCTCCAGATAAGTAGATAAAGTTTGAATTGATCATCAGTGAGATGTTGTCTGATGCTTTCAGGAGGATGCTGTAAGTTCGTAGGTCTTATGGCCTCATGCGCATCTTGCGCACTTTTCTTCGTGCTGTATTGTTTCCCTTCGGAGGGAAGGAACTCTTTTCCGTACTTAGAAAGGATGAGTTTTCTTGCGGCTTCGATCGCTTCAGGGGAGAGCCTTACAGAGTCGGTACGCATATAGGTAATAAGACCTTCCGCTCCCTCATTGCCGAGGTCTATACCCTCATAGAGGCCTTGAGCGATATTCATGGTTCTCGATGCTGAAAAGCCATAGTGTCTGCTCGCCTCTTGCTGCAGGGTAGACGTAATAAAAGGAGCGACGGGGTTGCGTCGTTTTTCCTTTTTCTCTATCGAACTCACTTTGTAACTTGCTTTATTTAGTCGATCTACTACGGATTTAGCAACCGTTTCACTCGGGATAAGAAAGACGTCTTTGTCTTGGACCGGCTCTTTTTCCACCTTTTTCCCGTCGACTGAGTAAAGAAATGTTCTAAAGGGGGCATCTTCCTTCTTTGTTTGCAAAGAAGCTCCGATGTTCCAATATTCTACTGGTATAAAAGCTTCGATTTCTTTTTCTCTGTCGACCACCATCTTAAGAGCTACGGACTGAACTCTCCCTGCAGAGAGACCCCCATCTCGGGCTCCTTGTACCCTTCTTGTCAGAATGGGAGAGATCTTATAACCTACGATTCTGTCTAAGAGCCTTCTTGCCTGCTGTGCATCAACGAGAGCTTGGTCAATCTGTCTGGGATGTTTGAGGGCTTCTAGTACGGCATCCTTGGTGATCTCGTTAAATGTAACACGTTGTATCTTGGTGCCTTTAGGTAAAATAGCTGCTATGTGCCAGGCGATAGCCTCCCCCTCTCTATCAGGGTCGGGAGAGAGATAGACAGTATCTACTTGTTTGGCTGCTTTTTTTAGTTTTTCTATAACATCTTTTTTATCCGGTAGGATGGCATATTGGGGCTCGAAGTTGTTTTCTATGTCTATGCCAAATCCTTTGGCTGGTAAATCTCTGATGTGGCCAATAGAGGATTCAAAAACATAGCCAGCTCCTAAAAATTTTTTTAATGTTTTCATTTTTGCAGGAGACTCGACGATGATCAAAGATTTAGGCATTTGTCTCCTATCTTAAATAGATGAAATCTACATGTTAAAAGGGGTATTGCCAGTTATGGATAGCATCTTTAGAGAATTTCTTACAAGAAACTATTCATAAAATAGGGAACTTTTAAGCTTATAAACCCCGTTCTTTTAAAAAACACATAGAGAGATTGAGAAGCAAGCAGTACTTTATTTTTAACTGAAATAACGCCTGCTTTTACCATTCGAGCAACAGCAAAATGGTTCTCAATACTCTATGTTGACCAAAAAAAGAATGCCAGCGTACTCTTGGATGCATCCAGTTTTTAGCGAAGGCAAGACATGTACAAAATAGTTAAACAGTGGGTGCTAGGTCTTTTTCTGTTTTCTTTTTGCCTGTCCTTTTCAGGGGAAGACTCTCCACCTAAAGGCTCTCA
>JAHFTP010000158.1 GCA_023265495.1 Chlamydiota bacterium | reverse complement strand
CTCCCCCTGCCATGAAGTTTGCATCGCAAATGATGGAAGAATTGGCGCCTGCTGTATTGAGAAGAAGGGCGTTAGCAAACATGGCCATTTCGTTATTTGAAATGGTTGCAGTAAGGCTAGAGCCGCTTGCCTGTGAGATCAGTATGGCATTAGATTGTGCATTGATTCTATTTCCTGCAAGCTGCAATGTGCTTTGGTTGGAAGCATTCCAAACAAATCCATTACTGCTTCCTGATAAGATTTGGTTATTCAAAACTACAACACTTGCATTGAAGCTCGGGTTGACAAGATGGAATCCTGCGTTTGCACTAGTTTGTGCGACATTTATGCTGTTGTTTTGTGCAAGCAGGGTCCCTCCGAGCTCACTCACGGAGATCATATCCCCACCCGTCCCTTGAAGGGTGCAATTTTGTACGGTTATGTTAGAAGATGTGGTTCCAAAGATTCCACTTCCTGCGGTAGTTAGAATATAAAGGCCGTCGATCTCATTATTGCTCGCAAGGGTGACGACATTTCCGGAACCCGTAATGATGGGAAGAAGGGCTATAGGCCCATTAGGAGTTTGTTGAACAAACGACCCAGTAGAAAGTGCTGGGATCTCGACTCTGCCAAGAGTTGTTTGCAGCGTATGAGCTACGGCTGAGCCCCAAAGGCGCTGCTCTTCTTGCAGAGTGATCCCGGCATCCATTCCTGTCGTCGTCTGATTTCCCGGGAAGATATACAGGATGTCACCCGGGCCCGATCCATTTTGGGCGGCAAGAAGTGTCGCATAAGGACTATCAAAGGTGCCGGCAGAGTGGCTCGTATTATCGACAAAGACAAAGAAGAAGGGATCTCCCGTCGTGGGATCAATGGCTGTCTTTGTCTTCTTATAAGTTGCAACGGGGATGATCTCGCTACGGTCTACATTTTGTTCTAGTCGATTGATAAGAGCTGTTTCTAGCTCACAAGAAAAATCTTTTTTAAGTTGTTCCCTTTTGCCAAAGGGAATACTTACGCTCACCTGCGCTTGACCGATCCACTTAAAAAAATGGTCATAGGAGACGTTGGCCTCTATTCTGAGGTGATGCTTGCATAGGTCAACAGCGCCTCTTGCTTGCCCGCCCCAGGTGGTGGCCCCCTTGCCTGTTAAATAGTAGGGCCCGGCATTGAAATATAGAGGTGCCTTCTTAAAGTGATCGACATGGGCGCCCATCTCAAGGTTCGCTCCTTTTAAGGCAAAGTCTTGTTTCATCCGTAGCAGCATGAAGTGACCGGAGAAGGTCTTGAACTCGACGTCTCTTATAGGGCTCTCTTTCTCTCCCACAGGCAAGTAGCCGTTCAGCCGAAAATCCCAAATTTGTCCAAGCGATTCTAGCCCCATAGCTACTTGGTTGTAATGCTGTCGTGAAGTGTTTCTATAGTCGTAATAACTATTGACACCCCACACTCGCTCCTTCCATAAATACCTTAGTCCCAAACCTGCATTAGCAGCGAGCTTGCCATTATCAAAGATGTGGCCTCGAAGATCAAGGAAGGGAAGTAAGTTGTGGTAAAACATCTTTGAGAAGAAGCTTTCTAATGTGGTATAGCCTTGTTTATAGCCGATCCCTTGAGGAGTTGTATATCTCACCGCTATGCGCATCGGCCGGTCTGGATGATCTAGACAACCAGATGTTGTCTCCTTTTTTACTTCTTGAGCATGCAGGCTCATAGAGAAAGCAACTAGAGAAGCTAGCCAAGGTAAAGATTTCATAGGCACCTCAATTTTTTCAGATCCTAAGTAAAAACACTTTTTTTGAGAAGGTTTTTTCTCCCTGAGCAGCAGTTCCCGCAAAACATTTTTTAAGATAGGGGTAAGAGATATTTAAAAATATGGAGGAACCAATGAAAATAGCCTTCTTTCTAGTGGTGCAACTAAAAATATGTTTTTAACGCATTGTAATTATTAATTCATGCTATCATTATTTTGTTAATTATTAATATTTGTTGTGGTATAATAATATATTATTAATATGGAATTATTTATGTTTAATAATATTACTTATCCTGCGATTGAGACAAGATACAGCGCTCTTATGGCTAAGTGTCGAAGTCTTCCTACTTCTGCCAATTATGATCGATTGAATCCACCTTCCCTATATTCGCATCGGTATATAGATGACGGGTTATGGGAAAATAGAATTGTCAGGCAAATAGATCTGCAAGCAGAGTCTCGTGCGCAAAGAGGAGAAATTTTTACTTCTCTTGATGCCCTTTGTGATCGTGAGCTAGATAGAAGGCATCCAAATGGCTTTCAGATCTGTGGAGTAAAAGGGTGGGTGGAGAGGCATTTTTCTTTTTTACTAAGAGCAATTACGGGAAATGCTAGCTATTTTACAGAGAGGGCCAAAAGAAAATATAAAAAACAAATCGCCTATAGCGCTTGTAATCGAAAGGATCTGTATTCCGAAATCAAGATTACCAATCCCGAATTAAGAGAGGCTCTGAGCATCGAAACGGGCAATGTGTTAACGACCAGGCATTGCCTTGCTAAAAATAGTCCATTAAATGGACTCAGTTATAAAAATGAAAAGGGGGAAGTGATTTTCTTAAAACAAGCTACAGCAAGTAGCAATGATAGAAAATGTCCTGCTGTCGCCAATTTAAGAAGAATTAGCACAGGTAAAGACAAAACAATAGCGTATACAGGGAGGGTGGAAACAGATAGCAAGGTAGAGAGCCAAGCCTCGTTTATGTTCTTTCAAGAGTTGCACTCTGGCGGAAAAGGTCTTCGCACAAATCCATCGACTGATGGGGAAATCGTTTATGAAATGGATTATGTGGTTAACTCCGTGTTGGCAACCCCTTCCTTTATGGGAATAAAGATCCCTAAGTTGATCTCCTTTCCTGAAAGGAAATGCGTAGAAATGCAGGTCCAAGCGTTAAAAAAAATCAAAGACAAAGGCTATAGTACTCTCACAGATCCAGAGAATGGGAAGGTGTATAAAGTCCAGTTCAACCCTATTCTCTTTTCTGATGGATTCAATTTTCTTCTTCAACTAGAGAAATCCTTGCCTCCATTTCTATCGGGGGCTTCTTTCAACGAGGAAATTTGCCAAACAGGTTCTCTTGAGCTTAAAAAAATTGTGGATCAAAGACTCACAAAACTGAAAGAGAGCCTATCGCAGCCAGATGTAGAAAAAGGGAAAGTCCAAGAAATCCGAACGCAAATAGAAAATATAGAAAAAGCCTGGAGTTTTTATTGTAAGGAGCAAGAGCTGCTCCCCGAAGAGAGGATTGTATATAGAGACCTTCTTTGCAAACTTCTCGATCTACCGCTTGTTTACCATTGTAAAAGTAGCACGGATCGAACAGGCATATTAGTTGCGCTGTCCTCTGCTCTTCAGCAGTGGCTTGATCTCAAACTTCCGCTTCCTGAGGATCCAAAAGAAATCTTGCAAGATTTTCGCTATAAGGAGCTCTTTGCTGCCAATCTGTTAACAGGCCATCAAATCACAAGGTATTCTAGAGCAACGGAGGGGTGTGTAAATAAGGAGCAATTATGCCCTCACATTCTTGGATACAGTTTTTCCCAAGGACTTTTCCAGAATCCGATTATCCAAAGGTTGCTTCCGGAACGGTATCTCACTGACTACCCCTTAAAGAATAGGGTGCTTGCCGGCTCGCTTCTTCTTCTAGGACATATTGCTTTCTTGCCTGTTTTAGCTATTGTCGCTTTATTTCGTATTTGCATTCTCTATCCTCTTTCAGGGTGTAACCCTAAATATCTGGGTAAAGGAAAATATACGTTTCCCCTCATGCTTTATACATCATTAAGAGGGAGCTTGGATTGGATCCCAAGAAAGATTCTCAATGAAAATTCCCCGCAAGTCAAAGAGCGGCATTTGCTCGCTGAGCATTCCCCATCTTGCCTGGCATTACATTCCTCCTGCCTTAAAAAATGGCCGGCGCATCCAAGGATAAGCGTTCCTCTGATAAAAATGGCAACGACTTCCAAGCAGTATCAACAAGGACTTGCGTGTTTTAGAAAAAATGTTCAGGAAAAGGTTGTGCACGTGTCCTCTAGTATCAGTGCTTCCCTTGCGGAATTATTTGCTTCCCTGCGAGAAAAACGAGAAGAAAATCCTAGGTTTGATTGTGTTCGTGATCTTGCATCGATTAAAGATCGCGTTTGTAACATGCTTGCTAGAGACCTATTGCACAGAGCACAAGAACACAAAGGGTGCAAGCTCATGATCAATGGAAAGGTGTACGGTCTTTCCTCAAACGTAACAGAGGGAGATTCCTTCGCAGAAGATATCATAGGTAGGCAAGTCGAAGAAATTTATCATGCAATCAAGGGATTTTATCTCAAGACGTCTCGTGATCTTGCAAAGCCGTGGAATTCT
>JAHFTP010000157.1 GCA_023265495.1 Chlamydiota bacterium | reverse complement strand
CAAGCACACCTACTTTATCCATGACATCTTATATCTCTATAATCGCACCAATCCCCTCAATGACCATAAGGTCAACTTATCTCTTCAGTCCGCCTGCGCAGACCATGTAAAAAATCTACCCAAATATAAAAGAATAAAGGCCCTGCCTTTTGAAACAACATCGAAAGAACACTCCCTTTAATAACGTAGCGCTCTTTGGAGATCGTCGTGATCGAAGGCAGAAGCCATCCGGTCAATTTCTTCTTTTTTTATAAGAAGAACAACGAGAGCTACGCGTATTTTACTCAAATAGCTAATAATAAAAGACATATACTCTATCCTCATACTTAGAATGAACAGTCTGAGTTATAGGACCTTGCTCTATAACTTAAAAAATGCTATATATCTGAGTTATAGGAATAAGGTGTATAGCTCATGCCCTGGAACTGGCAACTGCCTGATTGGCCCAGATTTACTTATGACTCTGATCGAATTTCCCAAAAGGAACGGCAATTTCTTCTGGGCAGCGGAAACACATGCGCTTTTCTAAAAACGGCAAGCGAAGAACAGAGAAATCAATTTATCGTGGAAATTCTCAGTCTTGAGGGTTTGCAAAGCTCTAAAATTGAAGGAGAAATCCTTGAGAGAGAAAGTTTGCAATCATCTATCAAACGCCATTTTGGTTTGCATGAGGACAAAAAACTAGGGGCTAAAAAAGAATCGGGAATGGGGGAACTCCTCTGCCATGTTTATAAAACCTTTGACAAGCCGCTAACCCATGAAATGTTATGGCAATGGCACTCTATGCTATTTAAAGAGGACTCTCTGCTTGGAGATACAGGAAAATACCGCACGCATGTTGAACCCATGCAGATAGTGTCCGCTCGTCTTGATTCATCTCGAGTTTTTTTTGAAGCCCCTCCCTCAAAGATTGTTCACCAGGAAATGTCCAAATTCATCGAATGGTTTAATTCTACTAATTATGCAGAATCTATTTTAGGGAGGGCTGCAATAGCTCATGTGTATTTTGAAAGTATTCATCCTTTTGAAGATGGAAATGGAAGAATTGGACGTGTTCTGTCCGAAAAGATCCTCTCTCAAGGCATAGGACATCCCCTGTTAGTAGCTATTTCCAAGTTTATAGAAAAACAAAAAAAAAGATATTACGCTGAGCTAGAAAGATGTAACCAAACCTTAGAAGCTTCTAGCTGGGTAGAGTTTTTTGCTGAAAAAATCTTACAAGCTCAAGAAGACTCGATCCATCTTCTCCACTTTTTGATCGAAGAATCGAAGATACTCACGGCTCTTTTGGGACAAATCAATCCCCGCCAGGAAAAGGCAATACTGAGAATGTTTACAGAAGGTCCAAATGGCTTTAAGGGAGGACTAAGTGCTGAAAACTATATCGCCATCACAAAGACCTCAAGAGCAACAGCTACGCGTGATTTAGCTGACTTGGTGCAAAAAGGAGCTTTAGTAAAAACCGGAGAGCTCCGCCATACCCGCTATAGATTAAATATAGCAAAAGAAAGCTAATGGTCTTCTTAAGTGGGTCGTTTCTTGAGTTTCACTCTGATTGTTATGGCAGCAATGAAAGCAATCGTTGCAAAGGCCATATTGAACTCCACCGCACGTAGGAAGCCAGGGAGAAAAGTTCCATTTCCTTCATTGGCATGAAAGATGGCTGTGCTAATAGCTAGGAAAAGGGCCCCCACGATATTCCATACTGTAGCAATGGTCCCCAGGGCCTCTGCAATTTTGCGAGGGACAATTACCTCATTAACGGCCGTAATCATAGCGGAGTTGCTAAGACCCCAATTGATTCCCAAAAGAAAAAAAGGAAGGAGTAAAAAGAGCAGAGGTGTATGCAGCCCGATAGCTCTGTGGAGACAAATCGCTACAAAGCCTGCACAAACAGAAAAGAAGAGAAGGTTCGCAGTCCCAAATCTTTTGACTGCCCAGTTAAAAACAAAAGAAATGCAAGACTGCGCAGCAGGGATGACAGCAATAAGCAATCCTATGTGAAAGGCAGAAAGAGCGCGAAGTATGCGCAAATAAAGGGGATCAAAAAACATAAAGACACTCGATGCAATGCCTGCAAGGGCGCAGCTTAGCGTGGCGAGAACGAGGATCTTTTTTTTGAAGATGAGAAGGTCTAGTAAGGGGTTTTTACGGATTTCATCGAGAATAACAAGCAGTAAAAGGGATCCCATCCCAGCCACTAGAAAAATCCAGGCTGTATCAGAAGACCAATGCGCTTGCGCCTCCCCGATAATCCCATACATGAGAGATCCTAACCCAAAAATAAGAAGAGCAAGCCCCAGCCAATCAATTTTACCATTATGTTTTTTGTGGGACTCGCCACGTAGGCTAAAGCAGCAAGATATAAGGCCTAAAGCGATAAGAGGTAGGTTTATCCAGAAGACCCATCTCCAGCTAAGTAATTCGATTAATACGCCTCCCAGGAAAGGGCCTATCATCAGCCCAAAACCCGTGACACCGCCATAAATGCTAATTGCGCGGATTCTCTCATTCTTTGGGAAAACATCTGCTAGCAAAGCAGCAGATGTGATAAAGATCGTAGAAGCTCCTAAAGCCTGTAACCCACGGAAAAAGACGAGCATGCCAACAGACTGGCTCAAGCCGGCACCTAGAGCGGCAACGGCAAATACAGTGACTCCCACATAGAACACCTTTTTTCTTCCCCAGAGATCAGCCAGTTTCCCTATAGCTATCATCGTCATACTAAGAATGATGGGAAAGATATTTGCGATCCACTGCAGCTCTAAAATCGTCGTCTGCAAAGCCATTTGGATAAAAGGCAGTGCCGTATTGACAATGGTAGCATCCAAAAAGGCAGTAAACGCCAAGATAGAAACACCAAGAAGTGCCCACCACTTATAGAGAAATGTATTTTGCTCAGCCATAAGCTTTTGTATAACGGAAAAAACTTATTATTGAAAAATAAATTATTTATAATGCCACTTCCTAGGAAAGTCATCTATCCATTTATAGCACTTATTAATTACCAAATTCACTAACGCCTTTCGCCATTTTCCTACCTAGCAAAAAGGGATTTTTGGTACTATTTCCTCCATTAACTAAATTTTTAAAAAAATGAACGAACTCCTTTTTTTCCTACATGTAGGACTGATCATTGCTTTTGCCTTGGGAGCCCTCCGCCTTGGCAAAGAAACGCTGGTTGCTTGGGTCTGTATCCAATCCATTTTGGCCAACGTATTTGTGATCAAACAAATGGACTTTTTGGGCTTTACTATCACATGCAGTGATGTATTTGCCATCGGCGCTATTTTAGGGCTTAACCTCATACAAGAGTATTTTGGCAGAGAATCTGCAAAAAAGACGACATCGATCTGTTTATTTTTCATGCTATTTTTTACTGTTATGTCCAAAATGCAACTGCTCTATGTGCCAAGCAAATACGACTATGCGCAGAGCGCTTATCACACGATCCTATCCCCTGCTGCAAGAATCTTGTTTGCCTCTCTTTTCACCTTCTTCCTCGTGCAGAAAATCGATGTAAAATTCTTTCAGTATATCCGAGAAAAACTCCCCCACTACCCACTCGCCTTAAGAAGTGCCCTCACGATTGTTCTCTCCCAAGCGATAGATACCACCTTATTTAGCTTCCTCGGACTCTATGGCCTTGTCTCCTCCATTTTCGATATTATTCTGATTAGTTTCCTGATCAAAGTACTCATCATATTGATGACCACTCCCCTAGTGCTTTTCTCTAAAAAAATGGTGCGCACATCATGACAGCACCTTATTTTTATTTTGAACTTCTTCACACCTCCCAAAAGTCGAAGGCCAGAGTCGGCAGGATCCACACACCCCATGGTGTGATAGACACTCCGAACTTTGTTGGCGTAGGCACAAATGGCACACTCAAGAGCCTAGATAACCGCATGGTAGAAGAAATAGGCCTGCAGCTGATGTTTTGCAATACGTACCACCTCTTGTTACAACCAGGCCCTGACGTAGTAGAAAAAGCCGGGGGATTGCATACATTCATGAGCAGAAAACTACCCATCATCACAGACTCTGGCGGCTTTCAAGTATTTAGCCTGGCGTACGGCTCCGTAGCTGACGAGCTCAAAAGCCGTGGAACAAAAAAACAAGATGGCATGGTGCTAAAGATCACAGAAGATGGCGTCTTATTTCGCTCCTACAAAGATGGAAGAAAGTTTTTACTCACGCCAGAGAGCTCTATTGGAGCACAGAAAAAGCTGGGGGCCGATATCATCATCTGTTTTGACGAGCTGCCCCCTTACCACATCGACCCTAAAGCCCTCCAAACATCGCTAGACCGCACCCATCGCTGGGAGCATAGATCCCTTCTCGCCCATAAGGCCAATACCGGAAAGCAAGCGCTCTACGCCGTAGTCC
>JAHFTP010000156.1 GCA_023265495.1 Chlamydiota bacterium | reverse complement strand
GCCGTTTATTTCGATCAGAAGCAAGTAGCTGAGAGGGGATATCGAGCTAGGGAAGGATTTGTTCTAGTTGTCTACCGAATTATGGAGGAGGGGAAAGTACGAGAGCGCTTTTGTGGTTTTCTAGAGGATTACCATAAGCAAATACAGAAGGCTACTTCCGATGAAGAGAAACTCAGAGCCATAGCCCTTTTTACAAGGCATTGTCAGTGGCTCCATACCACCCCGGATGGTTGTGGCAGGTTAGACTTGCTCGTTTTAAATAAACACCTTGTAGAGAACGGTTTTTCTCCGGCTATTTTAGATCAACCTTATCTGTCCAGCACACTTACGTTCGATGAGTGGGTGGGGACATTGAAAAAGGGGATGGAGAGATGGAAGCAAGTAGCAGCTGCGCACACTACACTGTCTCTTTTTGATAAGATGAAAGATCCCGCTCAGCTGCGCAATGCAACCGAGGCTTTGGGTAGGGAAAATGAGGCTCTTCAGCATAAGCTGTTTGGAAGAATGTATTGGCATCACGTGCAACGGAAAGGACGATTCGACTATCCCGAGTATGGACGTATTGCCTTTTTTGGTGACGATCTTTCTATTGCAGTCACTCCGGAAGAAAGAAAGGAAGTGATCAAGCAAGTAAAGATCGAATATCTCCTAGATCTGATGGAGCGAGAGCTGGACGCTCTATTTCCTAATATGCCCGAGCTGCTCGAGAAGCTATCAAGGGAAGACTCTGCCCTCGCGGGTGATCTGAAAGGTTGTTTGGAAACTGAATCATCTACGGATGTCAAAAAAGAGGTTATTAGAGCCTTGAAGAGGCGTCTTAGGGAAATGTGGCTTCCTCCGGATGCCCTTTCAGAGGACATAACATGAATTCCATTTGCAACGGTTCATCTTGTCGCCTTTTTCGGACATAGAGAACTTCATGCATTTAGAAAGAGAGGATGGCAGTTGTTCTGCGAGATTCTTCATAGAGCTTATTTTGTAGAGCATCTATGGAAAGTTCTTCTACAAGGAAATGAGAAGATAAAGCTTTCCTTACTAAGGAACAAAAGTGCTCTTTGTTTGGAAAAGAGTCTTTTAGTCTACATAGAAAGTCGTTGTGGTCTCTTCCCTCTCTGTAAGAGGGTGTTTTCTTGGGGTGGAGTAGGCATTGCATGTGGGAGGGTTTGTAGTCCCAAAGAAAGGAGGTGTGGTGGAGCCACCGCTCTTTTCTGATGTATTGGGCATTGCCCCCACATTTTTTCTCTCCTAAAACATAGTCATTTTCTCTTAGGTGGAAGGCGCTGATCCCTTCGAATACATGGGTGTAAAATTCTTCAGACCATTTTGCTATGCGCTCTGGATAGGCGGGAAAAGAAAAAGAAGATTTTTGACAGATGAAGCTCACAAAGAGGGTGTCTTCATCGACGACGACGGTTCCTCCGCCGCTAAATCTTTTAATAATGGGGATTCGCGCCTCAGTCGCATATTCGTTATCGATCAGTTCGTGAGGTTTTCCAGAAATGCCCATGACAATGGCAGGAGATGAGCCCTCATTGATGATGCAGAAGTTCCTCTGATCATTTCTTAGGAGCGCCTCTTCCAGTTGAAGCTGCTGAAAAATGGGATAGTTCTTTACGTGTATGAGATAAAAAACAGTCACTCTAAATAGCCAACACCTTGAATGAGCTCTAGCTCAATGGCTTTCATTTTGATGCCTGAGCTGGAGTTAAATTTTAATAAAAAAATGGTGCTATTCTCCAGTAGTTTCATCTCTATGATGTTCTTTAGTACTGTCCCGTCAACGAGGTTAATGCAGACTTTATCTGCAGATTTTTCTTTCCTAAAGGTGTCATAGGCTTGTAGGTAGTCTAATGCCCGCATTTTTGGGTCAATCTGCATAGGTTTTTTTCTGACCTCTGCGGGGGGCTGATTGGCCTCAATTAGGATCTCTTTAGACTCTCCTTTTACCACCGGTATAGCGGACAATAGTATAGTGATAGTAAGCAATAATGTCTTCATAAACACCCTTTCCTTTTAGCTTAAAACAATTTTATTCCCTTTTTTCTGCGCCTTTTCTAAAGCTTTTTTTACTCTTCCAAGGGAAAGATCAAATTGCTCAAAGGCTTGGGCTGAGTCAGAAAGTTTTTTATCAAAGGAGACAAGGCCAATCGATACAGTGACAAGAAATTCTTTTTTTTGTGTGTAGATCGTCGTACGGCATAACTCGCTTCGGATGTCTTCTGCGATGATTTTTGCGGCACTTTGAGAGGTTTTAGGGAGGAGCAGTAAGAATCTGCCTCCCCCTTGTGAAATCAATGTGTCAAATTGCCTGAGTTTCTGCTGTAAAAATTGAGAGATTGATACGGCCACTTCTTCTGCAATGAGTTCTCCCCAGTTTTTGCTAATGGCGTGGTACGTGTCCAGCTCTATCATAAGGAGGCTAAGAGGGGTTGCTATCTTCTTGGCGTTGGAGATTTCTTGCATGGTTTTGTCATTAAGAAGCATTCGATGTAGTAAGACTTGCGTATTCTTAGGAATGAGAGAGGTTTTTTTTATCTTGTTTGTCATCGAAGACATTTTTTTGTTGATTAACTTCGACTTCAAGCTCACAGCGATTCTCTCTTGTATTTCCGTCTCGTCTAAAGGTTCATGAATAAAGTCGCTCACTCCGGCCTTCAGTGCGTCCAGGGTAAAAGCTTTTTGTATTTTATTAGTAATCAGCAATATAGGCATGCTCTGCGCGCCGGGCGTTTTTCTTATGTGGTGGCAGAGGTTCATGAGGGGCTCATCTAACGATTTGTAGTCCAAAATAACTATCTCTATTTCAGAGCTCTTTAACCAGTCGATGCCGGTAGTGCTGTCTTTGGCATCTAGCAGGTAGTAAGATCCCTTAAGCGATTTTTTCATAAAGGCGATCTTAGAAATATCCGCACAGATCAGAAGGCAGTTGGGTAATATATCAGGACTATCCATAGCTTTGTCTGCGTTGTTTTATCCCTGTTTAGATAATTTTTTTTTTAATTACAAACTTTTGATGAAAAAAAGAAAAAGAAACAGAAAAAAACAGCTATTTTTGGAAAGGAACAATAAGCCTATTTTACCAACACCTAAGGGCAAGAGAGTTCGCGGGACTTATTCTTTTTGGCATGCAAAGAGACCATTAGTACGGAAATGTCAGAGGGAGACACTCCGGACAGCCTAGAAGCCTGTCCTAGCGTTTGTGGGCGGAAGCGGTGGAGTCTTTCCTTTGCTTCATTAGAAAGTCCTCGGATCTCTAAAAAGTTTACAGAGTCGGGTATGGATACACTTTCGGTATTTTCTAATTTGGCGATTTCGGTCATTTGTCTTTGGATGTATCCTGCATATTTGAGTTGTAGTTCAATTTGTAGGTTAGTTTCCCTTCCTAAATCCTTGATGTGATCAGGATAGGTGGTGAGGAGTGTCTGGTAGTCTTGATCCGGGCGGCAAAGCAATTGCCCAAGGGAGGTGGATTTCCCATTTACCTGTTTATATACTTTGGAAAGGATGTGAATTTGCTCTGCAATGACTGTTTGCTTATTGAGAAGAGCTTGGTATTGGGCCTCTGAGATGAGTCCGTAGTCGTAGCCGTATTTACGCAGGCGTAGGTCGCAATTATCCTGGCGAAGAACGAGTCGATGTTCTGCCCGGCTGGTGAACATTCTATAGGGTTCGTCGAGCTCTTTGGTGATGAGCTCATCAATCATCACGCCGATGTAGGCTTCAGAGCGTCTGAGTATGAAAGGATCTTTACCGAGTATTTTGGCTGCAGCATTCATCCCTGCCATGAGTCCTTGTGCTGCCGCTTCCTCGTAGCCGGTGGTGCCGTTAATTTGTCCTGCAAAGAATAGTCCTTCTATGATTCTTGTCTCTAAAGTGGCCTTCACTTGCCCACTTTTTACGTAGTCATATTCAATGGCATAAGCGGGACGCATGATTTCAGCATTTTCTAGTCCGGCGATCGTATGAATCATTGCCAGTTGCACATCAAAGGGAAGAGAAGAAGAAATGCCATTGACGTAGATCTCCTCCGTTTGGAGTCCTTCCGGCTCTAAGAAAATTTGATGTCTTTCTTTATCTTGGAACCTGACAATTTTGTCTTCGATGGAAGGACAGTATCTAGGCCCTACAGATCGTATTTTGCCCGAGTACATGGCAGACTGATGCAAATTCTGCAGCACAATAGACTTTGTCTCGTCATTGGTGTAGGTGATGTAACAGGGCACCTTTGGTAAGCCAGGCCCTTCAGGCGCATCGTGGGAAAAACAGACGCCCTCGTCTCCGTGTTGCGCTTCACATTTGCTAAAGTCTACGCTCCTGGCATTGATTCTGGGAGGGGTGCCTGTCTTGAGTCTTCCCAAGGAAAATCCTAGTTTCTCTAAGCAAGGAGAGAG
>JAHFTP010000016.1 GCA_023265495.1 Chlamydiota bacterium | reverse complement strand
ATTCTTCTAAAGAGAATCTAAAAAAAACTTTTCATTTAATTTTTTTTTTGCGATGAATATGAAAGGAAAAAAGGAAAGATCAATCCTTTATCTATTTAACACTAGGAGAAGATGTATGATGAAGATAGTACTTACTGCAGTTTCTATGCTGATCGCAGCAGTTTCTGTTCAAGCAGATGATGCAACACAATGTTCTGCATGTCCCCATGCAAAAAAGGTAGCGCAGGCGCAAGTGGTCAATCCAAAAGCACAAAAAGCTGTTACTGATTCTTCTTCAGGCGATGGATCCTCTGATTCCTCGGGACAGTGCAGTGGCGATTCTTGCACAAATGCAGATGGCTCAAATGCAAGCAGCGGCAATTCTTCAGGTGGAGGCGACAGCGATTCCAGCGGCACTTCCGATGATAGCACAAATGGATACGGTGGATAGATAGTATCCTCTTTAGAATAAGCAGGGCGTAAAAAAAGCCCTGCATAAGATAAGCCATGAAGGAGAAATCATGAGAGATATCTATTTGCGATTTACAAAGAAATTGGACTCTATACAGTGGCTCTGTCTTATGCTGCTCCGGTTAGTTTTAGCCTTTGGTTTCTATGGCGCTGCAGTTGAAAAAATAAAAAATTTTTCCACTGTGGTAAAATGGTTTGAGTCTCTCGATATTCCTTTAGCCACCCTTATGACTATACTTGTTATTGTCATCGAAATGGCAGGGGTCTTTGCTCTGATGCTTGGCCTATTTACAAGGATTGCTTCGATTCCTCTTATGGGCATCATGTGTGTAGCGATATTTTCCGTTCATTGGAAATATGGTTTTTCAGCAACAAACCGAGGTTTCGAAATTCCCCTCTATTACTTATGCATGCTCTTCACATTATTTGCTTTTGGGCCGGGAAGGCTTAGCCTTGACACCTGGATTAAAAAGAAATATTTGACTTAAAGGTAGTGCATCACCATTTTGCGTATGAGATAGGCCTGCCTCTTGCAGCTGCGGTGGGGATGAGCTCCTCTGAAAGGAGGTGCACATGGGTGTTTTTCGTTCCCCACTCTTTTAGTAGCTGGGGCGTAGAATCTAACGAGTTATTTTCACAAATAAACACCCAATAATCCGCAAAATGACTTCCTATTTCTTCTATAGATGCAATAGTAAAAGGAAGAGCGGTTTCGATGTCTTCACAGACCCCGCAGATGATGATTTTTCCCAAGAAGGGGTCTTGTTTTTTTCTTAGTGAAAAAAAACATCCTAGCAAGAGTAAACATGCAAGCCCGATCCCTACTTTCTTTTTCAAGTTCATCTCCGATGGCTATAATAATTAGATCCCATGAGCACGCTTTCTAAAAAAGTCTTTTTTAGCATCTAGGCTGTCGTCCCTCTGTTTCGCGCATAAAAAGGACACTCTCACTTTTGGAGCTTGCATTCTCCTTTGCAGACTGAGATTGTTCTATAAGATCTTGAAATTCTTCTTGTACTTCTGCTTTGGAACGGCTGGTGCGTGTTTTTTTTGCCGGTTCCATGGTTTTTTCCCTTTTTGGAAAATTAGAAGAAGGGATGATAGGTCATGCTAAGGTTTTTGTGCTGCAAAAAAATACCGGGTCTAAATAGGTCTTTCCTTAAGAAGGAGTTCTTGTCTGTTTTAGAATCTATATCCAAAAAGAAGCCTGGACCCATAAACATTTTGCTCCTGAGAGAAGGTTAGCTTTAGGACATAAGGTTCAATTTGTATATCCCAGCATTTTTTTGATCCTAGATACCAAATAAAAGGAATGCCCACTTCTCCTCCCCAAAAACTAGGATGTGTGGTTTGATTTGATCCACTGCCTTGTTTATACTTTTCTGTAGCTGAGAAGGTGTGGAAAATTTTGAAATTTATTCCAACGTTGAATGCTGTTGAATGTTCGTATTTTGAATGAGCTCCCAAAGCTATGTAAGGCAAACTTTCTTCAAAACCATGATCGTGGAATAAAGGCTCTATCATATATCCACCTACTCCTAAAAATGGAGAACAAAGCCATTTATGCGGAGCAAAGGTATATCCAAGTCGTAACTCAGAACTGCCAAACCAAGTATCATCGCTTTTTTTGGTAGTCGATGTTCACCGATAGATGCTTTAAAATTGTTGTTGCCGCAAGAAGTAAGAATATCTATCCCTGCATAAAAAGCTCTTGGCTTGAGATACTCATACCCAAACCTAAGTCCCCAAAAAAAACTGTTTCCTTGCATCTTTACATCTTTTACATGGGTGTCCAAACTAAAACCAAAAAATTCAGTTCCAAAAAAAATATGGTGTGGGTTTTCCTGAGGATTAGCAAAACTTGGGGGGGTATTGTCAGCAATTAAAGGAATAGAAGTTAATGAAAACAAAGAAATTGTAAATAGAAGCGTGTTTTTGTTGAACATGTCAAGTGATATTATTCTTAACATAGACTTTTCCTTCATATAAATTGCATTGCAATGTTCTTTAGTTAAACCGTCTGCTATTTTCTAGACAGGCAGAGCAAAATAAGAAATAAGTTCCGGATCAAAGTACTGCAACAGGAATTGTATTGCACGTGAAATTTTTAGACTTCAATTCTTGGCTCAAAGGAAGGTAAGTTTTCATGCCTTTTTAGTATCGGAGAGACTTCTTCATGAAGGAATTCTTGTACTTGGTGAGGAGCTCTTCCGATGAAGTTTTCTAGTTTCATGATCTCATCCATCTCTGTTTGGGAGAGGTGAAACTCAGGGTCTAATAGGATCATTCCCAGGAGGTCTTCTTTGACTCCTTCCTCTTTCCATTTTCTAGCAGCTGCTATCGTGTATTTTCTTAACGCTTCATGCAGGAATTGGCGGTCCTTCCCCTTTTTAACGGCGTGCATGAGGATGTTTTCTGTGGCCATGAAAGGGAGGTGTTCATTTAGGTGTTGCTCTATCATTTTGGGATAGACAATAAGACCTGAGAAAATATGGTTGAGCAAGTTTAATAAGGCATCGGCACAAAGAAAAGCCTCAGAGATACTCAGTCTTCTATTTGCGGAGTCATCGAGAGTTCTTTCAAGCCACTGCGTCGCACTTGTGTAAAGGGGATTTTCATTTAGGGAAATAAGAAACCTAGCAAGAGAGCAAATTCTCTCTGAGCGCATGGGATTGCGTTTATAGGGCATGGCAGAGGACCCTACTTGCTTTTCTGCAAAAGGCTCATCCACTTCACCCATATGACAGAGAAGCCTGATATCTGTTGCCATCTTATGAGCAGTAGCTGCTAAACTACTCAAACAAGAAAAAATCCTGATGTCTTGCTTGCGCGTATAGGTCTGTCCGGAAATGGGTAATGTCTTGGTAAATCCCATTTCTGTAGCGATGAGGATTTCTAATCTTTTCACTTTGCTGTGGTCGTAGTTGAGCAAGGAAAGAAAAGAAGCTTGCGTTCCCGTCGCCCCTTTAGCTCCTAAAAAACGGAGGGTTTCTCCTTTCTCTTCTATGTCGTGGAAATCCATGAGGAGGTCTTGCAGCCACATACAAGCCCTTTTCCCCACCGTTGTAGGCTGTGCCGGCTGGAGATGTGTATAACTTAAACAGGCAAGGCTTGCATGATTTTGAGCAAAGGAGGCGAGGTGTCTGATCAGCTGCAGTAATTTTATTTTGAGCAGTTTGATCCCTTCTTTCATTTGAATGAGGTCTGTGTTATCTGTCACAAAGCAGGAAGTGGCTCCCAGATGAATAATTCCTTTTGCCTCAGGGCAGCTGTCTCCATAGGCATGAATATGAGCCATCACATCATGTTGCAGTACCTTTTCATATTCTGCAACTCTTGCTAGATCAAGGCTATGAAGTTCTCGAATCATACTTTGGATTTGCGCTTCTGTGATGGGCACTCCAAGTGCATGCTCTGCTTTGGCAAGAGCTATCCACAGCTTTCGCCACGTGGTGTACTTGTACTTATCGGAAAAGAGAAAAGACATCTCCCTACTTGCATAACGACCGGAAAGAGGAGACTGATAGATGTCTTCTTTATCCATCGATTTCCTCGGAGGAATCAACAAGAGCTTGTATCTGTTTGATAAGAGTTTTCAACGTCTTCTTCTGTTTGCTTGTGGTTTTTAAAGGAGCTGTGCTGATGGCATTGTGCAGACGAAGTAATGCTGTGATAGCAGCAGAGGCAAGGTCCTGCCCTCTCCTGTCGTTGTCCGGAAGGGGGAATCGCTGCCTAATGAGGGTGAGAAGCTCTTGCTTGGTCTCTCCGCTGTAGTTTTTAATGATTTGCTCTTTTTCTTCTTGCGGGACATTTCTACTTGCGAGTGTATAAATAGCTTGCTTTGGCATCTCATCGAGCTTTGGCAGCAACATCTGCGGCAGGCTCAAGTGTAGTTCATAGTATTGTAAGAAGTTGTATGGCGTTTGTCTATTGCCATAGGTGGCTATGAGCCAGGCGGTAAAAGCCCCTTCCTTATAGAATTTGAGCACTTCCTGTGCTTTTTTTATGCGCTCGCCATGCAAGATAGCGGCTTGGTTATTAATGGCTTTTACTTCCGAAGTGATGGCTATCAGCTTATCAAAATCCTGCGATACATCTTTTTCTTCTTTGCCATAACTATGGAGAATCTGCTTGATGGCCTCTTGTTCCTTGGAAGAGAGGGGGCTCACTCGAAATATCCCTGAAAAGCTGGATAGGTTGCCGGAAGAGGATAATTCTGCAAGATTGGTCATCTTGGAGAATTTTTCTGTGGCCATCTTGAGGCGCTCTGATAGGAGAAAATTCACTTTTGCCATAAATGTAAAGCCGTTTTACATGCGGTTTAAGATTTCTTTCGTTATTGCTTGGTAATCAAGGGCTGCTCTGCTCGATGGAGCAATTTCAAATACAGGTTTTCCAAAAACGGAGGATTCGGAAATAGTGATGTCGCGTCTTACCTTGTTTTGGAGAGCCTTATTGGGGAAGGTGCTCTCGATTACATCGAGAAACGTGGAGTTGCTTTTTCCTCTAGGATTCCAAAAAGAGAGAGCTACTCCAAGAACCTTTAACGAATGCCTTTGCCCAAGGTTATTCAAAAATAGGGAAAGCCTTTGCAATCCTTTCACGCTATAAAATTCAGGCGTTGCACAAACAAGCGAATACTCAGAAGCAATCAGGGCAGACTCTGTTAGCCAACAAAGCGATGGGGGTGTATCGATAATGACTACATCGTACTTAAGGGGACGAAGAATCTCCTTGAGACGCTCATGGGAATAACGATCTCCGGCAAGAGGGCCTGTCACTTCCACCCTTTCCAGCCACGTATCAGCCGGGATGAGATCCATATTAGGAATACAAGTCTTTAAAATAACCTGATCAATCGATTTTTGTCCTTGCAGTACCGGCGCCATACTCTCTTGCGCATCTGGATCGAGTCCAAGACCTGTAGTCAGGTTTGCTTGTGCGTCAAAGTCTATAAGAAGCACCTTTTTCTTATGGAACTTTGCTAGAGCTGATCCAATATGAAGCGTTGTGGAGGTTTTTGCAGTGCCCCCTTTAAAACTACTCACTGTGATTTTGATCATGGCTGCCTTCTTTTGCAAAACAAGATTCTAATGAACGGTCGTTTCTTTCTTTTTCTAATTTCTCTATCAGCGAGCTAAGAACCATCTCTCCGTGAACGACGTTATCTCTTGTTCTGAGAGCGATAGTCTTGTTTTCTACTTCCTTATCTCCCACTGTAATCATATAGTTGATTTGCATCATCTGTGCATTTCTTATTTTTTTATTCACAGACTCGCTCGTGTCATCTACATCGCAGATCAGGCCTTTATTTTTTAGAGCCTTTGCTACTTCATGAGCATACTCACTGTGTCTATCGGCTATTGTGATCACTCTCACTTGCAGCGGGCTGATCCATAGAGGGAATTTCCCTACAAAGTGTTCAATTAAAATTCCGAAAAATCTCTCCACGGAACCGAATATAGCCCTATGGAGCATCACCGGTCTTTTTAATACTCCATCACTATCCATATATTCTAGTTCGAATTTTTCTGGAAGAGACATGTCAAGTTGCACCGTCCCACATTGCCACGACCTGCCTAAGGCATCTTTGATATGTATGTCGATTTTAGGTCCATAGAAAGCTCCATCGCCTTCATTGATGCGATAGGGTTGTCCCCATTCATCAAGAGCTTCTTTGAGTCCTTTTGTGGCGATATCCCAATCTTCATCTGTTCCAATACTTTTTTCCGGACGAGTAGATAGCTCTAATCTAAAGGGAAGGCCAAAAGCTCCATATGTTTCTTCTACGAGGGCAAGAACCTTTAAGATTTCCGGTTTGATATCTGAGGGTCTCATGAATAAGTGGGCATCATCTTGATGAAAACTTCTTACGCGAAACAGTCCGCTCAGTGCTCCCGATGCTTCGTGGCGGTGGACATGTCCTAGCTCAGAAATCCTTAAAGGAAGCTCTCTATAGCTATGGGAGTGAGATTTGAAGTAGAGCATGCACCCCGGACAGTTCATCGGCTTAATGGCAAAGTGTCTCTCTTCTATCTCAAAGGCATACATATTTTCCCTGTAATGGAACCAATGCCCCGACGTCTCCCAGAGTTGCTGACTCATGAGCTGTGGTGTCTTTATCTCTACATACCCCCATTTATGATGGAGCTCTCTCCAAAACTCAATTAGCCGATTCCATATGATCATCCCCTTCGGATGGATGAAAGGCATGCCGGGAGCTTCTTCTTTGAGAGAGAAAAGATCCAGTTTTGGTCCCAGGAGTTTGTGATCTCTTTTTTTCGCTTCTTCTAAGAGAAAGAGGTAATCTTTTAACAATTTTCTGTCGGGGAAAGAGATCGCGTAAATACGGGTAAGCATCTCCTTTGTAGAGTCTGCCTTCCAGTAAGCACCCGATGTCTTTAGGATTTTAAAGGCCTTAATTTTCCCAATGGCCGGTAGATGGGGTCCCCTGCAAAGATCAAAAAACTCTCCTTGAGAGTAGCCACTAATCGTGCCATCTTCAAATCCTTCAATCAGCTCTTTTTTATACTGGTTGTGGGCAAAGCGGTCTAATGCTTCCTTTTTATTTGTAAATTCCATCCTCTGCGGTTGAAAATTTTCTGCAACAACCTTTTGGACTTCTTCTTCAATTTTGGCGAAATCAGCATCGGAGATTGTAAGATTGGCAAAGTCGTAATAAAAGCCATTTTCTATAGGGGGGCCGATGGTAGGCTTTGCCTCTGGCCAAAGCCGTAAGATAGCTTGCGCCAGCACGTGAGCCGAGGTATGCCAAAAGATTTCTTTCCCTTCGGGGTCTTCAAAGTTCCAAAGAGTGATCGTATCCCCATCGGCAAGAGGATGAGATAGATCTTTATCTGCGTTATTGATCCGCGCCCCCAAAGATTGATTTGGGTTGCGCATGTTGATTTTTTCAGAAAGGTCCTTAGCTGTGCTGCCCTCTGGAAGTTCCACTTTTTGGTTGAGATTGGTTACAAAAATAAGCATCTTCTACTGCACCTTATTTGTATTGTTCGAAAGGAGTTTTTGAGGTAATTGTAATTTAGAGAGGAACAAAATACAAATCTAAAAGTGGGAAGCCCCAATCTAAAAAAGATTTTTCCTAGAGGTCCTGTGCAAAAAGAGAATTTGAGAAAAGACATCCTTTCTAAAGAGAGCAGCCCCGGGAAGGCTTATGAGCTCTATTTTTCCCATATCGTACAGCAAAAAGGAAAAGAGCCTGTTTTTGCCTTGCTTAACTTGGAAAAGGAGTTTTTTATTGCTGGCTTGATGGAGAGCTCTGGCGTACAGGATGCCTTTCGTTTCCGGGCGAAGTCGCGTGCGCTTCAAATAGCCTCCTATCTAATCAATGAAAAGGGGGAGTTCTGTTCTGATCATTTAGTAGAGGTCATACGCCTCCTAGAAAAGCAGGGCCCCATCCCCTTCCCTCGGGGAGAAAGTGACTTTCTCTTACACAAACACTTGCTGTCTTGCTTGATGAAGTGGAAAGAAAATCCCTATTTGACCCGTTTGTTAAAAAAGTTTCAAAAGCCTCTCTGCCACCGTTGGGCGGAAAAAATTGTAAAAGACACTTTAGGCCTTCCGGAGCAAACGCCTCTTTCAGATGCACATATTCGCATAAGTGTGCTGGCGTCCACGCTGACTTTCCTTAGACAAAGTGTAGGCTCTTGTTTTGCTACGGCGCCAGCTATTCTCATCGGGCAAGAACAAATGGAAAATCTTTTGCTCGATTTGTTGGAAATGCTCTCTACAGGAAGACTAAAAAAAATTATTCAAGGCAAAGAATATTCTGTTCCCCTAAGTCCGAGCTATGGGGTAGGGGATCTAAAGAAAATGATAGGCCTAGAAAGTACTCTTTTTTCTCCGGGGATACTTTTTGCCCTAGAGGCAGCAGACATTGTAGTAAAAGAGAGCAGCCTGCAGCAGCAAAGGGAAAAGATCCGAGCGCTGCTAATCCCCTTGTTTGAACAGAAAGATTCCCTCTCTGTGGAAAACATCCTTCGACATATTCTTTTTACTCATTATGGAATCAAAGAGGAAGATTTATTTTCCTTTGAAAAAATAGAAAAACAGCTAGGTAGAAGGGGGCTTGTTTCCGGGTTTATTTCACACGAAGCCGTGCTCTCAAAAAAAAATGAGGCTTGCATCGCTTTCCTTGCAGCGGAGAAAAAAGTAAAAGCCGCTTTTCTCTCCCTCGCAGATAACCTGCTTCTAAAAGCATGGGAATTTACACTTGCTTCCTTCTCTGAAGTGAAGATGGAGTTTTCTCGTTGGAATATGTATGCAAGCTTAGGATATGACCCTAAAGAACAAGGAGGCATTGGAGAGGTCATCGTCACTTTCATTGATACGAAAATTAAAAAAAGCAATGAAAAACTAGAAGATCTCCAACGTGACTATGAACTTGCCTTCGACCATTTAAGAGGCACGGAGACTCTTTTAAAAAGAGCTTCCTCCGCGGAAGAAGCGGCACGCCTTAAAGTAGAGTATCAAAGCAGATATCACCATATGCATGCTTGTCTGGAGCTCAGAGATAAATTCTATAAAAGAGCTTCCCAGTTTTCTAATTTGTATTCTTTCTTAGTCAAACAATTTGACGAGAAATTTCCTGAGTATTTCCAAGAGATCTATGATGCAGAGATGCAAGATGTACATATAGATCATCTCTATGATGATAGCCCTGCAGGCTTCCGCCTTGTCTATAAACATGGTCGCAGCGATGCATCGCTTTGGTCTTTGATCCACTCTCCTGCAGAATATATAGATTGCTTGACTGCCTTTTTCTCTATCATTGAACCGCAGGTTGTAGCTCTCTGTGAGTGGGAAGGAGCGGAAAATGATATAAAAGAGGTATTTTCTTTGCTGATCTCCCATGTCCGTGAGGAGCGGTTCTTACAAACAGCGATCATGCGCATGGCCAAGGCTCACAACTTCCCATTAAAAGGAGATCCTCTTAAACAGATCGAAAAAATGGAGAAAAAACCCTGGGCTTATACTTCCGGTGGGACGATGAATACCCTGCTCAAGACCTATTATAAAAGAGAAGCAGACATGACGGAAGAACACCGCAAAGTAGAAAGTGAACAAGAGCTTTTAATCTTTCTTATCGATGCAATCAAAAACATCTCTTATCAGACGACATTGCTATACGCCAAAGATAGAAATAAAGGTTTGTTAATGAGCTCTCCCACTCATGCTTTTGTCATGTATCCCGGCTGGGAGGAGTATAAAAAAGGATGGGAAGATCCCATATTCACCTATAGCTGGGTAAGGGATCAATTCATAAACCCCTCGCGCCAATTTTATTCTTCTATTACCTTGTCAGCAGATGAACAACGGTTTTTGGCAGAGCTTTTTGAAAGCCATATTTCTACCGTCGTAAAAAAAAGGATAACTTTGTCGTTTTCTCCTCTAGGAGACAGTTGCTCCATCCAAGAGTTTCGCAAGGAACTGGCAGAGAAACATTTTCCCTCCTCTGTTAAGAGCACTCTCTTAGATGAGTTAGATGCTCTTCTTTTTCGAGAGCTGCCCCTATTCTCCGGCGATTTATATAAGCACCACCTAGAAAAAGTCCTCTCTCCCGTTTTGGACACAAGAATAAGAGCAGAGATTTTTTCTTTCCTTCCTGACAGATCGCAGGAGATCTTTTCAGCTAGGATGCTTAGAGACTATGCCAAACTCTGCTTGCTCGCTGCACTTGATGAATATCCCTTCGACATCCATTTCTATGTGGCAAGCAGAGCCTCCGAGCTCAAGCTGTCAAGCCCAAGGCCTCTATTCTTTGCCGATACCAACTGGTCAGAAAATTACTTTGCCTTTGTGGTAAACCCGGGAAATGAGCAGCTAGAGCTGTGGAGGGTGAAGCCATCCGGAGCGGAAGGAGTGAAAATGTCTGCCTGGGACAGTTATCTTAAAGGCCAAGGCAAAGATTCTTGGAGTGTGTATTGCAAGCCGGAAGAATATAGCACGATCTTTGAGTATAAGATTTAATCGCCGATTTTCATTAAAAAATGAATGTTATTTGACTATAAATGATCGAATAGCGATAATTCGGCCTTTGTCATTCAACACATAAGGAGATTCATATGACAGAGGCAAAACAAAAAATCCAAAGACTCAGCCGCCTATTAAAAGTGGCCTTTTTTATCGCGGCGTGCTCTTTACCTATCCTGACTGCAGGTTATTGGGTGAGTAATGGATATCCCTTTTTAAAGCCGTGGATGTATTGGAATGAGATGCCGGAGATTTCTATGCAAGGAGTCTATATAAAGCCCATTATGGAGATGGATGGGGGTGTCAAATTTTTAGCTTTCTTGGTGAGTTTGATCCCTACCTCCATTAGTGTGGTAGCTCTGCTTTTTTTAGCCAAACTCTTTCGAAGCTATGAGCAACTAGAAATTTTTTCTAAGACGAGTGTTCAGTGCCTAAGGAAGATCGGGTATTGTGTCGTCCTCAACCAGCTCATCCATCCTTTTTATTACGCGCTTATGAGCTTAACGGTGACGTTTAGTAATCCTCCGGGGCAGAGGATGGTGGCTGTGGCAGTAGGGCCTGAGCAGGTAAAATTCCTAGTGGTAGGAGCTAGTATTCTTCTTATTTCCTGGGTTATGGAAGAGGGAAGAAAGCTGCAAGAAGAACAAGAAGCCACTGTATAATAAAAAGGAACAGATTCTATGCCTATCATTGTGAATTTAGACGTGATCCTCGCTAAAAAAAAGATGCGATCAAAGGACGTTGCAGAGGCCATTGGGCTTACAGAACAAAACCTTTCCATTTTAAAAACGGGAAAAGCCAAGGCCATACGTTTTTCTACATTAGAAGCGCTCTGTGAGATTTTGCAGTGTCAGCCGGGAGATATTCTTTCCTACCAAGAAGAAAGGGAGGAATCTATAGTTCTCTAATAGAGAAAATCCTTTTGCAAATTCCCATGTAAGATGGTAATGTCCGATTCTATAGAAAAAATTTGCCGAGGCCTATGGAAAGATTTTTTAGGAGATATGCATTTTTGCTTTTGTCCTATTTGTTCATGGTGCCCGGTTTTTGTCTCTATAATGGAAATCCTGCCCTCCCAGAAATCCCCGAGGAGGGCTTTGTTATTTCCAAAGAATCATGGCTATCGATAAAAGCGGGATATCAAGGAGATATCGTTTTTGAGCGTACCATGAAAATGACTACCGGATGTGATGATTGCCATCAGGGGATCAGCTCCTTTGAGTCTACGATGAACTCCGGGACGTTTAGTATGGGTTTCATGGATAGAGTAGAGCTTTACGGGTTAATTGGCAGTTATCAATTGGACATGGGGCAAAATCCCCTATCAAATACCCATATCCATTATAAAACGGACCGAGCTCTTGGTTATCAAGGCGGCGTAAGAGCCATAGTCGCCTATTGGGGAGAAACGAAAATGGGCGTCGATGCCAAATATTTTGTGGCTTTTCCGGACATTCACTCGATTCACTTACATGGATCCTCTGTAGAAACGCGTGGAGCAGAAATAAGAGATCAGCAATGGCAGCTGGGCATTGGCATCTCACACAAGATCTCCTTTTTTATTCCTTATATTGGGATTAACTATCTAAATGTGAACACCAAAGTCAGACACCTTTCCTCTCTGAAGGCGATATTTCCCAAAGAGAAATTTACGATCAAAAACACCTATCCCGTCGGCCTCTTTTTCGGTTTTAGCCTTGCAGCCGATCGCGCCTTATCCGCCAGCCTCGAAGCTAGAATTTTTGATGAGACAGCAGCTACCGCTGCAATAGATTTTCGCTTCTAGGCGCCTTTGAGCTAGCGGTTTCCTTTGTATTTAATTGGGTAAAGTACTATAAGTCTTCATGTCATTTAATTTCCTTTAGTAAAAGTAGATTAATATTGGTTTTTTGGTAACATGGAGAAAAGGTATGTTCAGGATGCGTAGTCTGCGATCTATTCAGTTTTTGTTTCTATTCACTTCCTTCTTTTTAGTGGGATCCCTTTTTGCAGATACTATTGATAAAGAAACAGATACAGATGATGTAGATATCCAAGCCATCCGTGAATGGATCAACACAAAAAGACAAGTTACCTTAAAAGAGATCGGAGGGAACCTCTCCTTAAGCGGTGAGGTAAGGACAGAGTTTCAAACTACGGGTGAAACGGTAAATGGAGTGAAACAGCGCGGCAATGGCGCTGCTATAAAGGCTCCGGGTGGCGGTGTATTTCCTGCGCAAGGATATGACATCGAAGTCAATATCATGTTAGATTATCGAACCGACCGCACTTGGGCTGCCATCAAGCTAGAGTTTGATAACAATGCCGGTGTTTTCGGCGGAACCTTAGATAGGATCAAATTAGAAAAAGCCTATTGGGGTGCCAGGATCTTGGATCAAGATACCTACTATCTAGACTTTGAAGCGGGCAGAAAAAGGCTGAGTACCACCTTTGATTCTAAACTCGAGTTCAATGCCTTTTTTGATGGCCTCCTGCTCAAATATGATGTCAGCTTCGATAAGGTGGGCGACTTTTATACCCATGTAGGAACATTTGTCATCGATGAACGAAATAATCATTACGGTTATGTAGGAGAGCTTGGCCTTCTCAATATTGTTAACACAGGCCTCTATACAAAGCTTTCCTTAATTGATTGGAATACCAAGAGTTTCAAACACGAGTTCGATCGTCTGAAGTTTGAGTTTTTAGTCTCTCAACTTTTACTTGGGTATAAATTCCTTCCACAGCCTCTGAATCGATCTGTCACTGTGTACCTCGCAGGTCTTTATAACTTTGCTGCAAGAGAGCATACAATCACAGATCATAAGAAAGCCAACTTCGGCGGGTACTTAGGCTTTACGATCGGAGAGCTTAAGAAGAAAGGCGATTGGTCTTTTGACATTAACTATCAAGTCCTGGCTGCACAATGTGTTCCCGATTACGACAACTCCGGTATCGGCCCTGGTAATGCCGCCAATGCCGGGTTATATACGGTAGGTGTAAGTGGTCCGGGCGCTTCTACTCCCACTACTAAAGCTACGGCTGCAGGTAATGGAAACTATAGAGGTTTCGTTATGACACTAGACTACCTTCTATCCAATAACATAAACCTACAACAGCAATGGCAACAGTCTATCACGTTAGATCAAGACATCGGGCCTTTCCGCCGCTATAAGCAATACGAGATAGAGTTCATCTACGGATTCTAGTAGCAAAATCAGAGTGTTATAATAAGGACCGGGAGTGATCCCTGTCCTTGTATTTTGGTGTCTCTTCATTCAGTTTTTATTCTGTAATACGTTGTATATAAATGATTTGCTTATTAAAAAATAAGTTTATATGGAATGCAATCCTTGTTTTTGTCGATAAAACATGGATTGCATTCCATTGTTTTTGAGCAGACTTGGATATTTTGCAGGGAAATTGAAGTCAGAAAATAATGGGTGTTTTTAACGCAATGCAGTTATGACTTCTTTTGCCTCTATCACACGGCAGTCTTCAGGGAGTATAAGCCCTTTGGGTTTTTCAGGGACAAAAAGAACATAGTGAACTTGAGCTCGAGGATGTCTCTCCACAGGAGGAATGCCTTTGTTTTTTAAGTCTTGTATGGCTTTTTGTATCCACCGGGCCGACGGTTTTTTTTCTGTCCATTTCGCTTCGCCAATCAAAAAATGGCGACCTTCTGGCGATTGAGATAAAATATCCCATTCGGGGCCTTGCCCTTGCCAAAACCTGCCTGCCGGTTCATAGATTGCTTCCCATTTTTCAGAAAGTAGAGGAACCGCTGCTCTACAAAGCTCTTCCCAGGTTGTGGCAAAAAGAGCGGGAAGGCCTTCTTTTAGCCACTGATAGCGAATGGAAGTAGACACATGAGCAAATAGACTCCGTCTTGAAGCAACCACGTTAAACCAAAAACGGAGAAAAGGATCTTTGATCTTATAGAGGGTTTTTTTGGAGTTTTGAGGGTCGCTCCCGTAAGAGTTTTCTCTTTGAATGAGATCTAGTTCGATCAGCCGTTCAATCGGATGGCCAAGAGCTGTCGCAGAGATTCCCATGCGGCTTGCTACTTCGGAAAGGCGATTTGCTCCGAGCCCGATCGCATCCAGAATAGGTCTTAAATGGATTGCTGGAGGGGACTCTTCACGCAGAAGACGTTGAGGCTCTTCATGTAGAGGGCTTATTGGATCTAGTACTAATTGATCAATTGTTTCATAGAGATCTCCTTTCACTTTGCTTGCAAGATCCCAATAACGGGGAATGCCGCCCCAAATGGCATAGGCTTCTACCACATTTCTGGGCGTTTTCAGTTTTAAGGCTTGCTGCATGTATCCGATGGCAATGGGACGAAGTTTAATAAGCTCATCGGCGCGTCCATACAGAGGCGACGATTCATCCAAAATAGCGCTCTGCATCATTCGCTGTGAAGATCCACAAAGCACCACGACTAAATTTGCTTTTTTTGCCTCGTGATCGATGAATGTTTGCAAAACGCTGGCAAGCTCCGGTGATCCGGAAATCAAGTACGGCAGTTCGTCAATCACGACAGGCCCCCTCCACTTTGCCTGAGTGGCATCGCGAGCCAA
>JAHFTP010000155.1 GCA_023265495.1 Chlamydiota bacterium | reverse complement strand
CAGTCAAGAGGAAATCAATGCTTTTTTCGTCATGTCTTTGTGCTAATGCTTCATAACATTGGATGAGCAGGCCTGAGCTTTCTTCAGGTGTCATGGTGAAGACATTGTCGACAAGACGTACATTCCAAGGAAGAGTCGGGCGGAATTCTATGAGTTTTTGGCTCATATTTTGCTTGATCCAGGAGGTGATGTTCTCCTCGTAGGGGCCTGGCTGTTTTAGCCGAAATAAAGCCAGGTTACAGTAGGTGCGGATGAAAGGAGCTCCTGCCGTCTGCATTTTTTCTTTGAGAAGAGAAATAGCGGCAGGTGTTTGCAGGTTTTCTAGTAGAGTGACAAGAAGGGGGATGAGATCGTGTTGTTTCGCTTCAAAGAGCAGTGTGGCCACTTGCAGGAAGTCAGATTCTTGGAGTTCGAGGCATTCTGTGAGCATACGCTCTCTTACCGAGATAGACAGCGTCCTCAGATCATAAAAACTCTCTTCGAGATGTTGAGCCAAGGAAGGGATCACTTTCCACGCTTTTAGGGAAGATCCAATCGAGGTTTGTGGTTGGTAACCGAGGTCTTTGGAGTCTCTTAGCAAAAATTCTTTTATCGCATGAAGAGCTCTTCGATCTTTTCTTTTAAGTAGGGATAGCATGGAGTTGAATCGGATATGTATATCGTCTTCATGGCTGAGCTCGCTTAAGATCTCTTCCCCTCCTTCGATATCTCCGAGTAGGGCTATGGCGAACACATTTTTCTCTTGTGCTATCTTGAGAATTTTCTCTTTTACCGTATTATCCCCTAACAAGTGTAGAGAGCGCAGAGCTGCGAGTTGAACGCTTGTTGAAGAAGAATGAGAGAGTTTTTTTAGTCTTTTGATCGATTTCGAGTCTTTTAAATAGCCCAGTGCGGAGGCGCAAGCCTCTTGTTCTGCTACATTGATATGAGAAGCGGCGGAGCGGATTGTCGGGAGAAGATCATCTCTTCCGTGTCTTGCAGCGCTCAGTATTGCTTCAATGCGGATGGCATGAAAAGAGTCATTCATTAAATGTCTAAGCGTGCTGACGGCATCTGATGTGCCAATGATGGCAAAAAATTCAGGAAAAAAATAGCGCATAGGGTGGGGCAGCCGATACATAAGCGCCTCGATTTGTCCTGTAGCAGAATGGGATTTCCTCAGAGATAAAATAAAAGAGGCTTCTAACCTAGTTTGGAGGAAGTCAGAGGCCATAGCTTTAGTGAGCAGCTGTTCGCTTCGGTCATCTTGTATCCTAGCTAAGACTTGCAGTGTGGCCAGCTGCGTTTGAGGCTGGGGGCTGGCAATACCTCTTTCTAAGATGTGCCAAGAAGAGGAGAGGCCGGCAATCCCTGTTCCAAATATGCTCATGAGCTGCACTTCAGGGAGGGGACTGCGAGATCCATCTTCTAAGAACGTGATTCCTAGCTCTTCTAAAATGGCAAAGTCATGCGTTTTGGAGCAGTTATAGTATGTCTGATAGAGGTCGATGGCTTTGCTATAGTCTCCGGCTTTTGCTAAGTATAGGATTTGCATTTTATGGTGCGTGGGCGTGGCTGTCTCCCTGTTTTCACAGGGGGTTTCCCTTTCATTTGTTAGAGCTATGGAGGTAAGGCTCGCCATGCTAAGGGCTGCAGCAAGTAGTTTGTAGAGCATTGTGCCTCTTAAAAAATTTTTAGATGATCCCACAGGTCGATTCCTACGTGGAGAAGGAGTCTTTGCAAGGTGTTGATGGGTAGGCCCATGACGTTATAATAACATCCTTCCATCTTAGATACAATGATGTTTCCTCCTTGTTGCACAGCATATCCACCCGCTTTATCCGTATAGGCAAAGTGGGCGAGATATTTGCGGATCTGTGCGGCAGTGACGGGATGGAAGAGGATATTTGTTTGTTCTACCCCAGAAAAACGGCCGCTTTCTTTACATACTGTCACAGCTGTATAGACTTGATGCCACTGTCCTGCGAGTTCGTTGATGAAAGAAAACGCTTCTTCTTCCGAGGCGGGTTTGTTGTAGATTTTTCCATTTAAATAGACAACGGTGTCTGCCGTGATGATGGTATGGTCTTTGTAGGCAGAAAGGAGGGTTTCCCCTTTTTTTCTCGATAGCTCCTCCGTATAGGCAACGGGATCTCCAAGAAAAGGGATGCTCTCCTCAGGAAAATGAGAGGCGACTTGCTGGAAGTCTATAGAAAAAAAACTGAGGATCTCTTTTCTCCTCGGTGATTGGGATCCAAGTAGTAATGGCAAGGGATGTATTCTTCCTTCATAGAATTTGCCTCATTATCTGAACCTGTTCCATTTTTCTCAAGAGTTGCCTCTGCACTCATCTATATTTTTACTTTTACAATAACTAAGTAAATTTTTAATTTTACTTGTAAAAATAAAAAAAATAACAAAAAAAAGTTTTATCTTTTCTTAATATACACTTAATAATAAGATTGACACTCCTTAATAAAAAGGAGAGAAGAGTTTCAAGGACTTATGCCCAAGAACTCTTTAGCATCGAACCATTCTTTGAGAATGAGATAAATGATTTTATAAAGCTTATTTGGAGGTTATTACCATGCAAGTTACAGCTACAACTATGACATCAACAGCAACAGAAACACGTGTTGAATCATCAGTGCCAACATCGACTTCTGCTAGAAGTTCAAGTGGTCTAGGATCTACTGCTTCTAGTTTAGCACCGGCTCCACTAACAGAGATTTCTGCTCGTGCGCCCACCTTTGTGAATCCTTACGCAGCTCTCCTAACAGCTATTGAAGCTGAAGGATCTACTGCCGCTTCTATTAGAGATGCAATTGTGGCTCTTTCTCCCGATTCAAGAAAAGCCGTTATGAAAGAGATTTGGATAGAAGGTGGAAGAAAGGAAGGAGACCCAGATTGGGCCGGAACTTTTCTTAAAAAGGATGAGAACGTGACTTCTGCAACAGTGCGCAATGCTGCAGTACGCCTATTTGAGGCTCTTGAGCCTGTAGTGGACGAAGAGGATGTTTTCTCAATACAAAGCTCTTCTGATACACAAGAGACAACTGCATCTACTGCTACGGAAGGAGTGGCCTCAGAAACATCTGTTACAGCATCTACAAAGACAGCTTCTGCAACAACGACAACATCTACTAGAGCTCCGGAAGGTAAAGGGTTTTTTAGTAAGTGCTGTGGCTGTGTAGCTAGTGTTTGCTCTGCTATTGTCAACTGCTTAAAGTCTCTTTTTAGTTTTTTGTTCCCATCAAAAAATACAGCAACTAGCGCATAATCTGCTCTAGCTGATCTAGTAGTTAAGTTTTTTTGGTTCTTTCAAAGCCCGCAGGAGAAATCCTGTGGGCTTCTTATTTATAGTTTTAAGTTGTTAGTAATCAATGTTTTTTTATTTAATTATAATTTTGTTTATATTGCGTGTAATTATCTAGTCTAATATAATTTGGCGCGTAATAACCAAGATTCGTTCTTTTTAAGGAGAAAAATTATGTCTTCATTATCTACTCAAAGTGTTAAGCAAGGTTCTACTGCTGCTGAGCTCGTAGCTCAGGCTACAGCTACTCAATCAACAAAAAAGGGTTGCTGCGCAGGGCGTACGGTAACAGTGGAATCAGGGAAGCCTGCTTCGCTCTCTTGCTGTGCTAAAGTAAAAAAATGTTTCCAAGGCATTGCTCGTTGTTTTAAAAAACTATTTTGCTGCGGCAAACCAAAAGTAGAAAATAAGCCGGCACCGATCGAATCGCCAAAAATTGATTCGAAGAGAGTGTCTGATTTAACGAGACTCCAAGACTTCGTAGAAGGAAGGGATATAGGTGATGCTAGCTCTTTCCAAGATTGGGCTATAGTTACAGCTTTCACATTTAGCGGATTACATGTGAACGATAGAAATGATATCGCATATGAAATTTGGCAAGAAGATGCACGAAGAAATGAGGGCAGACTCTCTGACGTTTCAGACTTTGGTTTTCATATGATTAGAAAAGAACAGAAAACCGAGTACGACAGAGATGTAATCAGAGTAGCTGTTTCCAACATCTTGCAAAGAAGACTTTCAGGAAACTAAGAGCTAGTTTTACTTCTATGTTTCACAAAAGAGCGGATGAGAAACATCCGCTCTTTTTTTTGTGTTTTAAGCCTTTTTCTTTGGTTTTTTATTGTTTGTCAGATCTTCTGTGAGATCTACCCATATAGGAGAGCTCCAGGCGATATGTCCATTTTCTTGGACAACTCTTAAGTAGTAGTAGACAAAAGGATGAGACTCTGGGCTGCTAGCTGGAAGGACGAGCTTGGAGAGATGTTCCGCATCATCGATGGCAAACTCATAATGGTCTGTCTTGGGTTGATGCGTATAGAATACGGATCCATTGCGGAAAATAGTGACCTCTTTAATAGGAGCTGTTCCTGCAACAAAGCCTGTGATGTGCCTATTGAACACAAGCCCC
>JAHFTP010000154.1 GCA_023265495.1 Chlamydiota bacterium | reverse complement strand
CTGAGGGGAGCTTTTTTTTAAAGTTTTATTGGACCGCTGTGTCTTTCGTGATCAATCCTGGCCGCATCATCAGATATTTGGGATTTTGAGGTTCTAGCTTGATCGCGGAGTCGTAGGAGGAGTCGTAGGAGGAGTCGTAGGAGGAGTGGGACACTGAGCTTTTATTTTAGCAAATCTCTCGTCTTTTACTTGCTCAGTTGTTTTATGAAGGGATTCTGCTCCTTGGAACCATTTTCTTGCGCCTTCCTTGGCTTCTTTTGGTTTACCATCTCCATAAAGTGTGTCATAAGCCGTTGTGGCTAGAACTCCCATTGCCTTGCCTATAGTCGTTAGGGGGTTGCGAGAAAAGTGATAGGCAAGCTGATCATCTCTTGATGTTAGGGCTTGCCCTTTTGTAGCATCGGAAACCGTTGTAGATAGAGCATCCGCTGCAGCCATCACACTTCGACCTATTCTAGATTCGGAAACCGTTGTAGATAGAGCATCCGCTGCAGCTATCACACTTCGACCTATTCTAGATTCGGAAAGCATTTTCGCTGCCGAACCAAGCTCAGTCGGTTTTGGCGCTGCTGGGGATTCGGATCGAGATTCTCCGGCCTTAATAAAGGCATCGGCTATGACAAAGAGCGTTGTTCCCATAGCGTCTGCGGGATATCCGCTGAGCTCAAAGGCGAGTTTTCCAACTCCTGCTTCTGCAGCAAAAGCTCCAATGGTTGCTCCCATAAGTTCGGCTAGAGGACCCCAAGATTCGTTTGCAGCGGCCGTAGTAATAATGAACCCTATAGCTGCGAATGCATTGCCTCCAATCGTTTCCAAATCAGCATCAGGTCCGAAGACCTTCGTAAATTTTTCTGGTGTCATAGCGCCGGCAATTTTACCCCAAAAGTTTCCTTCGAATAGGGCTCCTGCGATGGCAACACCTACTCCAAACTTTGCAAGAAGTGCTGTGCCTAGATCCATTCCTGCGCATGTCGCATACAAGGTAGTGGCTCCATTCAAAACCCCCGCTGCAACAGATAATCCGATACCGAAATTTTTTAATGCTCCTCTCTGCACATTTGCCCTGAAGCTATGATTGTCTGCAGCCGGCGTTATGAGGTGAACTGTCCCTATGGATATCTCCTCAAAGCGGTCATGGGCTGCATTTAGCTTGTCTTCAAAGCCTTCCGATATACGAGTCATCACCTTTCCACAATATGCAGAGACAGCTGCTACAGATTTCCCTGCAGGTGATGCAGAAACTCTGTCGGTAAGAGGTTTTACTGCGTCGCTTGTAGCTTTGCTGACCTTGTGTATCCCATAAGCTGCTACGAAGCATACAGCAGCTGATACAAGAGCAGTTGCAAAACCTCCGATTACTACTGGAACTGCAATTATTTCGATAAGAGCTCTTGTGCTATTCTTTACTATGTTAAGAGCGCCCTGCCCATAGGATCCGGCATTCATAACGGGAGCATATGCTACATGATGATGATCATAAAGGGCGCCAAGTTTTGTTAAAAAGCTTTTGGATTCGATGTCTTTTAGAGTGGTTTTAGGAGGATTGTCGGCAGTTTCAATTTGTAAATGATTGGCGTTGTCTACATTATTATCGATTTGTATGGGTTGTATGGGTTGTGTTTGTTGAAGATTGTTCATGTAACTGGACATTATGAGCCTCCTATCAATTCTTTTAGTTCTGTAACAAGAGGGCTTAATGAATCTAGTTGCTTGAGTCTAATGATTTCTTCTAGGACTTCGAGCTCTATCATGGCATCTTGTTTTTGTTCAAGTTGGAGGTAGAGCTTTGCAGATTGGTATCTAGGAATTGGATGAGAGGGGTCTGCCACAATTGCAAATGCGAAGGATTTAAGCGCCTCTGAGGGGTCATTTTGTCTCATTTGTGTGAGAGCAAAGGCTATCCAAAAGTCACAAACTAGAGGATTTAATTGAGTGACCAAAGAGAAAATCGCGAAGGCTTCCTCAAAACGTTGCTCTCCGAAAAATTGATCGCCCACCTGATACATCCAGAGAAGGGTTTCATCGGAAAGGCCTACGAACGCTTGGTAACTTTTAATTGAGATCTCTCCTTTGTATTTCATGAGCTCTTCTGGCTTGTCTAGTAAAGTGATCATGTCAACGGCACGAGCAAACTCTTGAGAGATAGCATCTTTTTCAGGTAAAAATTCGAGCTTTTCATGCAGTAGGGTACCGGCTAGTTCATATCTTTTTTTAGTTTCGCCGATTCAAGTTCGAAGTGCACCACATGATTAAAAAAAAGAATAGGGAGGTGATGAAAAAATCTCTATAGTGGTTTTTAACAACAAGAACCACAATAGGAGATCTCATGTCAAAAGACTATCATCACCTTACCTATGCTCAAAGATGCCAAATTTCCATTTTAAAAGATAGAGGAGATTCATTTAGAAGCATAGCAAAAGCATTAAATATTCATCACACAACTGTTAGCAGAGAATATAAGAGAAATGCGGGACAGAGAGGGTATCGCCACAAGCAAGCACAAGAAAAAGCTACTGATAGAAAAGCTATTTCACAGAACAAAAAAATGACGCTGGAAAGGATAGAAATAATCGAAGACAAGCTAAAGATGCAGTGGAGTCCTGTACAGATTTCTGGTTGGTTAAAAAGGAAAAAGTTAGAACATGTAAGTCATGAAAGCATCTACAAACACGTCTGGGCAGACAAAAAGAAAGGGGGGTCTTTATATAAGGAGCTGCGACATCGAGGCAAGAAGTATAATAAACGTAGCAAGAAAACAGCAGGTCGTGGTTGCATTCCAAATCGTGTAGATATAGATAAACGTCCTCTCATTGTAGAAGAAAAGACTCGTCTTGGAGACTGGGAACTAGACTTGATTGTAGGAGCCGGTCAAAGTGGTGTTATTGTATCTATAGTGGATAGAGCCTCTAAACTAGCCATATTAATAAAACTCCCTAGAAAGACATCTGAAGAGGTAGGACGGGCTGTTATAAGAGCTTTATGGCCCATTCATGAGTTTGTTCTTACATTGACAGCAGACAATGGAAAAGAGTTTGCCTGTCATGAATTAATAAGTGCTGTACTTGGGGCTGATTTCTATTTTGCTAAGCCATACCACTCATGGGAAAGAGGACTCAATGAGCACACAAATGGTCTTGCAAGACAGTACTTTCCTAAGAAAAAAAGATTCGATGAGTTGTCTGTTGAAGATGTTGAAAAAGGAGAATCATTGCTCAATAGCAGGCCTAGGAAGGTATTATTTTTCGAAACACCCGTAGAAGCATTCCAGAGATTGGCTGCGCTTACAAAATTGCAACCCGTAACTTTTGAGAATCAACTTCCAAGCTAGAGAAGCTTTTAAGTAAAAAGAAGAGGTCATATTTTTTGCCCCAAGGCGGCTAGCGCAGTTTTTTTTCGTCTGGTCCTCACCCTGTGAGCGAAGCCAAAGGACCGGACAAAAAAACGAGCACAGCTGCCGAGAATATCTTTGAACAAGCACTAGAAAATTAACGTGGGAACATGCTATTATTTTACCAGCCACTGAGAGTTGTCATGCTATTTTTTTTAATTTCATGTGGTGCACTTCGCGGTTGAAAGGGCCGTACCTAAAAACTTCTATGGAGCCATCTGGATAGAGGATTTCTGTTGGCTTATTATACAGGTTGGTTCTTGTATGGATCGTATATCCTTTGGCATCGGTATGGGTTATAGGACAGCCGGCAGCATCATAAATAGAGGAGATGATGCCTCCACTTGGAAGGATGGTTTTTAGAAGATTGCCTATAGAGTCATATTCATACTGTGTGTAGTTTTTATACTCATCCCAAGATTCGATCTTTTGATTTAGGTTGTTATATTTATAGTGAAAATCTCTAACGTTCTTACTGTCGCTATCTTCTTCAATCGTCCATCTAAGGCGATTAGCAAAGTCATAACCGATGGTAAGGGTAGATTTTTGTCCGAAGGGTTTATAGCGTATTTTATTCTGTAGGATGTCGTACTCACTGAGCGCTTCCTCTCCAAGAGCATTGATCTCTTTTTCAACAAGTCCCTGACTATTGTAATGCCAAACAAGATCATACCTAAAACTATCAGAGGCATCGAAGACCGCTTTTTTATGGATTCTTCCACCAGTGGTATAGTGAAGTTTTGTTTTCTTTAAGAGCTTATCGCCTGCTCTCTCATAGATAGTTTCTGGCATTCCTGGATAAGCTTCCTTATCACTTTTTAGCCCATACTGGATGCTTTGATGCGTACTGCCATGAAAATCCTGTACACTTTCTTCGATCAAGTTTTTATGGCCGTCATATCTATAGGTTTTCATCCAAGAGAGGGTGTCTTTGTCGTAATAACGCTCCTCTTTGATAAGAGGTGTATTATCTAGATAAGAGTAGGTCACCTTCGCCCCGGCATCTTCTTCTTTTGCAAGAAGAAGATGCTTTCCATCACGACTATAGTGATAA
>JAHFTP010000153.1 GCA_023265495.1 Chlamydiota bacterium | reverse complement strand
TAGACGATGCCATCGGCGAAGCTTTTGATAAAGTAGCAGCTCTATTGAACCTTCCGTATCCCGGAGGACCCTCCATCGAGAAATTAGCCCTTGAGGGAGATCGCTCCCGCTACTGCTTTACAGCCGGCAAAGTAAAAAACAAACGTTGGCATTTCTCCTTTAGCGGGATTAAGACCAATGTATTTTACACCGTCAAAGGACAAAATGGAGGGAAAGAGAGTTCTCTTTCTCACCAAGATAGGGCAGATGTGGCAGCTTCCTTCCAGGAAGCTGCTCTACAAGATATTATTTCTAAATCACTCTCTGCCGCAAAGCATTATAACTGCAGATCCATCTACTTAGGAGGAGGAGTAAGCAATAACCAAAGGCTAAGACTCCTATTTAAAGAGCAAGGAGGGTCTCTGCCTATCTATTGGCCTCCATTAGGACTAAGCCTGGATAACGCTGCCATGATTGCAGGACTTGGATTTATCCTCTTCCAAAAACAAAAACAATCCGACCCTCTTGATTTACAGCCCATGACTCGCATTCCTTTTGGCACCTGATCAGACCTGCCTATCAGGAACCTGCCTAACTTCCTGCAAACATCGAGTTAAATAAATTTATTGATAACAAGGAAGTTATTCTATTAAATTACAAAAGGATATAACTAATTAAACAAATAAATTATTTAATAGAAAAAAAACAAATAAAACATATACAATTATTACGACAATACTCTCTATTAATTAAGGTCAATTATGGCGACAAGTCTTGAAACATCTCTAGATACCAAGAGAGCCTTGCTAGGTTCTGAAGAAAGGAAGTTGCCTACAGAAAGAACCAAAGATGCATGTTCAAGAGCTGTGGAAGATCTCTCTCGATTGGAAGAACGTAGGGATGCTTTATGTGTTAGAGAGGCTAGGAAAATGGATTTTTTGGTAAAGAGTTCCCTGCAAATACAAATAGCAGACTTCTCTTTATTTCATCGTCCTTGGAGGGGGGAAGTGATAATAATAGACAGAAAGACTTTCATCTCCCTATTAGCCACTTTACTATCTACAGCCACTCCCTCGCAAAAAACAGAAATTGTTCTTCCGCAAGACCCCGAATCTCTTGAGCAAGCTCTTTTTATCCTGCACCGCAATATAGAAAGTGCCTATCGCTTCTTGCCATGGCCTTCTCAGTTGCAAAACATTGCCGTTCTAACTAAAGTGCAAGGAGGACGGGGAGACATATCCGCCGCAGCAAAAGCAATCACTGTCATGCAGAGAATATGTCCTAGTGCCTCTTTTGATTGGATCTTGACATCGGGTGATAGGTGGTACAATCCTGCCTCATTTTTAACTTGCGATGACGCTTCCCAAGTCACTATTCGATCTTTTCCTTCTTCATCTTCAGAAACAGCCCCAGTGGATTTCCTAATTGCAGGCCCTGTTACTTTTGGCTGGGGTAATGACTACGTTGAAAGTAGGATTATGAGAAAGATTGAGGGACCTACCTGCTCTTTTCAAGAAAACGCTCAAGAATTCAGTAGCGTTGGTTTTTGCGAGCTATTACAAAGAATAATTACTGATGCTCCTGCAGAAACCGATCCTACCGAGCAGTATTCCGGCAAGTTACACGGATTCGCTTTCCCTCACGGTAGCAGGTGGGCGGGCTCTTTACCTATGGGTTTACAGCCGGGAACCGGTGTATTTCTCGACCAAAGCCGCATAGAAGCCCCTTTATCTAGAAGATATTGTTGTCCTTCTTATCTACTTAATATTGAAGATGATGATTTGCGTTCAGACATCTTAAGCTCCATGGACGCAAATGATGACTTGGAGCCCGATTATGACAGATTCTCTTTTAATAGCGGCTATGCACATCACAGCGTCTCTTGGGGAAAATTTATCGACTGTGTCGCCATTCACGAAAAAGAGAAACACGTGGTAATTGTGTTAAATCAAAGCGGAGAATTTAAAAAGCTGAACAACGAGGAGTTCCGCAGGCACATTTTCACAACCGAGCGCCTTGCTTTTCTTGAGAGCAAGGGATACGGCATGGCGACCTTTAAAGGACAAGGAGAAGAACCTACTATTGTCCAGAAAAAAGAAGATGTTGCAGACAGCAGGCGTCTTACCGTTATCGTACGGCCTAACTTCACTCCTAGCGACATGAAATGTCTGCAACTATCTTCAGAAAGGATCCTAGCTACAGGAGATAATAGCGCGGTAGAAGCCTGGTGTGCACGCTGCAAGCTGTATCTGTACGAAGATGTGGCCAATGGCGGCTGTAAATGGAGATTTTTACAACAGCAGGTAGATCTGGCTGAAACTATATCTCCAAACCTTAGCAAGCTCCTGGCTCTATTTGGCGAAGATCGAAGATTGCTGAAGAATGCCTTAAATTCCCCTCTAAGCGCAGAAAAGATGGCAGAAATGGAAGAATGTTTACTCGACCCCCACCTCTCGGAATCCACAGAACAGTTCTGTCATTTGATCACCACACAGTATTCTTTTGGAAAAGTGCTAGAAGGCTCTCTGAAACGTGCTGCCTGGCATCATATTATCCCCGAGCTACAAGAAGTGGAAGCAAAAGCCTTAAGTAGAGAATTTAGAAGCGGTCTTATTTCTTACCTCAAAAACCCGGAGGAGGCTGAAAAAACACTCCCTATCGAAGATCTATCCGAGTTGAAGAAACAAGTATTTCGAATAATTATGCTGCATCTTCCCCTACCTGCACTAAGCAAAAAAAGACCACATCCTATGAAAGATGTGGTCTTAAGAGGAAAATGCTAATTCTACGAATCCTTATTCACCAACAGGTCTTTTGCCCGGATGGTACCATGGGGTTTCTACTTTCGTTTTTTTAGCTTTAGACACCTGCTTATGGTCTCTAGAAGCTATTTTTTTACCTATCGACTTTTTGGGGGCATGGCCTTTTTGTGCAGCAGCTACCCTCTTAGAGCTATTGGCTTGTTTTACTGCTACTCGCTTTTTGGGCTGCTGTACTTGTTTGTTCTTATGTGTTGCTGTCTTTTGCTTTTTTTGTCCATTGGATTGCTTGCTTGCATGGCTGGCAATTTTCTTGCCCTCTTTCACTACGGGCTTTGAGGGAACACTTTTTGCCTTTGGAGATGCAGTCTTAGCTTTTTCTCTTGCGATCTCAGCTCTATGGACAATTTTAGGACGCTGTGACAGTTTCTTTCGCTCTTGCACATTTTCTGGAGCAACGACTTGTTTCTGATTTTCTGCTACAGGCCTTCTTGTTGCTTTAGGAGCTACTCTTTTTTCTACTACCGGCTCTGAAAAGACCTCCTCGTCTTCTTCACTCACTTCGACCACTTCTGCTTTAGGAGCTCGCACCCTTTGAGAGACTACTTTCTTGGCTCTAGGAGCTGCTTTTTGCTCGATTACCGGCTCTGAAAAGACCTCCTCGTCGTCGTCTTCACTCACTTCGACCACTTCTGCTTTAGGAGCTCGCACCCTTTGAGAGACTACTTTCTTGGCTCTAGGAGCTACTTTTTGCTCGATTACCGGCTCTGAAAAGACCTCCTCGTCTTCTTCTTCACTCACTTCAGCTACTTCTGCTTTAGGAGCTCGTACCCTTTGAGAAACTACTTTCTTGGCTCTAGGAGCTACTACCTGTATTTCTTCATTATCTACAACTTCCTCATCGAAAAACTCGGGAGACTCTAATTCTAAAAAAGGAGCCTGCTCCTCATCTTGTACAACTTCGTCGTCATTACTCTGTCTTACTTGGTCGTCATCAAAACTGGAGTCTTCATCAAAATTATACGCTATCTCCTTTACATTCTGCTCGTTATGATTTTTTGACTTCCCTTTTCCCTTGCCACAGCACTCATCTTGAGTCTGATCGCTCCCCTGACTCATTGTTGCCGTATAAGCAAATAGTGGAGTTAAAAATACAATCCATCCATACTTCTTCATAGCTTCCCCTCATAACTAAATATAAATAACATTTAATTTTATACAGCTTCATCAGAACATTACAAAAGCTATATTTAATCTCTTATTTCAATAAGTACTTGTATTTCTAATTTTAATCAAACAAATTATTCAACTAATTAGAAAAATACAGACAATAAAATGGTTTTCCAGGAAATAAAAAAGAATCTCTTCTAATTCTTCTTTTAGAAAATTTCCTCAAGAAAAATTCTTGTTAGATATGAGGAGATTCTATAGAATCGGGTCTCTTAAATTTTAGCAATTGAGGATATTATGGCAAAAGGCGCAAGAGAAAACATCAAAATGAAAAGCACTGAGAGTTCTGAGTGCTACTGGACAACAAAAAACAAAAGAACTAAAACAGAGCGATTAGAACTAAAAAAATATGACAAAAAACTAAAGCGTCATGTGAATTTTAAAGAAGCAAAATAGGCGTTTTCGTTTTTTTGCAAGAATCAAGGGGATAGGATATGTTTGAGTTCTCTATGGCGTGCAAATATCTTATCCCCAAAAAGAGGCAACTATCTGTCGCTCTTATCTCCCTTCTATCTATTGTTGTTATCTCCTTAGTCGTATGGCTTGTCCTCATTTTCCTCTCAGTTACAGGAGGAATCGAAAAAACCTGGATGAAAAAGCTCACAGACCTCCACGCA
>JAHFTP010000152.1 GCA_023265495.1 Chlamydiota bacterium | reverse complement strand
GCCCCCTCCACTTTGCCTGAGTGGCATCGCGAGCCAATCTTAGAAACAGAGACTGCCAGTCGGGGTACTCAGCTTCAGAAAAACCCGGTAATGTTTGTTCTATAGCCAGGGAGATAAATTTTCTTTGGATCGAAGGGGTCGATTCATCCGCAACGAAATAGACTCCTCCCTTTTTTTTCGCCCATTCCAACAAAAGACGTGTTTTTCCTACGCGTCGTCGTCCCCAAATCACAGCTAATCCCGCCGAGCGAGAGTGAAATACTTTCTCGAGTCGGGCTAATTCCTTATGGCGATTAACGAATTTCATGATAAGTCCTTTTATTCATTATTATGCAGAGAAACATAATGTTTTTCAACATAATGTTTTGCTGCATAATCGCAACATCCCTAAACTAAATAAGTTGCATAAAATAGCGATCGAAATAGAGGAAAATCTTTTCCGTTTGATGGTGGGGATGGGAGAATCCGGGCGTATCTTCAGCAAAAGACGAGCTCTTGTGGCTACGGTTCTTATTGATCCATTTTCCTTATCCAAAGTGGCTGTGATATTTAGCCATACTCTCAATAAAGAAAATGAGGCCAAAGCCTAAGAATAAAATAATGTAAAAATAGGCAAATTCATTTTTCTCTAATTTTAAATAATAAGTTCTACAATAGAGAAAAATAGCAGAAGAAAAAGCCATCAAAGCCAATGCCAGTTGCAGAGGAAAGAAAAAAGGCCATAGAGTAAGCATAAAACAGCTAAGTAATACCGCAGGAAAAAGGGGACGTGCTTTTTTTTGTTTTATAGGATTTAAAAAGCAAGAAGCAAACACCTAGGAATATTAGTATGGGTTCTATTAGTTGTTGATTCATTGATTACGGATTTTGTTGATATCTCGATATGCAAATGGTTAAAGAATCTTCCTGCAAGTCTTTTTCAAAGGTGATGACAAAGACTTTTTCCTTGTTTCTAGTAAACAAATCTCTAAAAAAGCTGGGGGTTTTCACCGTATGAAGAAGCAACGTCTCCTTTAGCAGAAGGCAGGGATAAGAAAACTTGGCAAGAGACTGTTTTGCTAGCTCTATGACCTGCTCTTGATCTTTGATGGGGAGTATGTCTAGTCCTCTGATCCATTTGTACCAGAAAGGCACTTTGGTAGATTCTGTTTTAGGCAGGAGGAAATGCAAGCCGGGAACTGCGCCTAATGCGAGGAGGGCTTTTGTACGATTGGAGCCTTCGATGATGAAAAGGGCTGAAGCAGGCAGAGGCTCTTTAAGGTGAACTTTTGCTTTATGGAAAGGGAATAACAGCTTCCTTGTAAAATAAGGGAAAGTCAGTTCAGATAGGCGAAGGGTTAGGATAAAGACAACGGCAAATGTGATCACGCCCACTACAGCAAATCCTAATGCGGGAGATAAGTCGAGTATCTGGCTAAATATATACAAAGAAATGGAAGCTATAAGCACTCCAACAAAGCTGAGGAAATTGGTGGCTGCAATGACTTGTCCTCGTTTCTCTATAGGGCTGCTCAGCTGAATGAAGGTATCAAAGGGGATGATAAATAAGCCCCCTGCAAGGCCCAGGCCTACAAGAGCTATGACAGAAAGAGTCAGGCTGAAAGAACATACGGAGAGAAGAACAAAGAAAAAAGAAAGGGCGCCTCCTATTAGGCAAGAGAGTCCCAGCTCCAGTTTCTTTTTTGCAATCTTCCCTGAAATATACGACCCAAAGGCGATACCTAACGAAGTAACAAGAAATAAGTATCCCCCAGCCACTTCGCTCAAATTTAACGATTGCAGAGCAAAAGGGATGATATTGAGCTGGGTAAAAGCTCCAACAAAAAGGAAGAAAGCAGAGCCTAAGATGGCAGGAAGAAGGTGGGGGATCGTCTTAGTAAAGGAGAGGGTTTGCCTAATTTCTGTTAAAAATAGGAAGTTGATTTTCTTTGTTGAGCCTTGAGGAGAAGTTTTTTTGATTCCAAAGGTGCTAATAAACCCTGCAATGGCGATGAATAGACAAAAGATGGCTGTGATGACAAAGCTTCTGTCTGTGATTTCTGTAATAAATGAGGCTAAAAACGTCCCTAAAATGATGGCTAGATAGGTAAAAGAAGTGATGAGGCCGTTGGCTTTAGATACTTGATCTTTGGGGACGAGCTCGGGTAAGATTCCATATTTGGAAGGGCCGAACATAGCGCTATGTGTCGCAAGTAAAAATAGTAGAGAATAACATCCCCACAAGCTTTTTGTTAGGAAAGCCAAGATGCTAAGGAGCATAATAAACACTTCCGCCCCTTTTAGGATGACCATTAGCTTTTGTTTACTCACGCGATCTGCTAATATACCAGCTGATGAGGAAAACAGAAGAAAGGGGACTACGTAAATAGCCCCTGCGGCAGAAAGGATGCTGCTAGCGTAGTTTTTGCCCAGGGTGTCTATGAGGAGAAAGACCATGAGAAGTTTAAATATGTTGTCGTTGAGCACGCCGAGGAATTGAGCTGCATTTAAGAAGGTAAGAGAATGCTCTCCCTTTTTAGAAAATAAGGATTGCTTAGATAGGCTTCGCAGGAAGGAAAAGAATGGCCGTTTAGAAAACATCGTCTGCCTCAAAGTTTTTCTTGAGATTTGCAGTGTAGCAGGTAAAGTAAAAGGAATCCATGAAAGAAAAGAAAAAGCCTAAGGTCCACTTTAGTAATAAAGTAGAAACGCTTATCTCCCATTTACAAGAGGATGTTCTTCTTTCGCTACGACCTTTTGAGAAAAGGATGATTGTTGTAGCCGATCCTGTGCAGAGAAACTTTCTTATGCATGCATTTGCTATGGATCCAAAAATAGGAATAGCAGCAGGTTTTTCTGTCGTCGGCCTGCAGGAGGCTATTGGTTCGTTGTGCGAGCTGGCAGCAGTAAAATATTCGATTCCTTCCCCCTTGGAGATCTCTTTGAAATTAGAAGAGGAGATCGGCAAGATTCTCAAAGAAAATGACAAAGCTTTTGCCGAGCTTTTGTCTTACTTTTATCTTGAGCAAAAGAATCAGGGTTTTCAAAAGGCTCTTAAGGATAAGGTGATTTCTTTTAGCAATGATCTAGCGTATCTCTTTTTCCTTTATGGGGTGTATGGAAAAAATTTTCTTCTCACATGGCAGCAGCAGCCCCATTGGCAGCAGGCTCTTTGGAAACGGGTATTTAATTCAGAGACAGGGTGGAGCTACCCTTTAAGCCTACTGAGTGCAGCAGCAGAATCTCCTTTGCCTATTCATGTTTTTGGTTTTTCTTTTCTCCCGCGCATCTATGTGGATTTCTTTTGCAGTCACGAGGCTACGTACTATTTTCTTTCTCCTTGTGAGATGTTTTGGGAAGATCTTTGCAGTGATAAAGAGCGGATCTTTTTACAGAAGGTGCTCGCAGGAAAAAAGACACAATTAAAAGTGCAGGAGCAGATGCATTTTTATTTAAACGATTATAACCCTCTGTTAGCTAACTTAGGGAAGTTGGGAAGAGAATTTTTAAAAATAATGGGAGAAAAAGAACTTCTTCTCGAAGAAGACTATCAAAGTCAAGACATGCCCAGCAGTCTTTTAGGTTGTTTGCAACGAGATCTCCTAGAGCTTAAAACGACTCAGGATCATGGTAGAATGACTTTTGCAGAGGATGACATATCCATACAGGTGGCTTCTGCAACGTCTAAGCTGCGTGAAGTAGAAGTGCTCAAAAATGCTATCTATGAACTGCTTGTAGCAAGTCAAGACAGCGAGTCTCCCCTGACGTATAAAGATGTTGTCGTTTATGCTCCTAACTTAAGCGACTATGAGCCATTTATCCATACAGTTTTTGCTACGTCAGATTGCGCTATCGATTATTGCATTCCTCTTGCAGAAAGTGGAAAAGAAGAAGGGTTTGTCTCTGCTTTTTTTCATTTGCTCGATCTTCCTCAAAAGCGTTTTTCCTTGGACGCCGTTTTGGGGCTATTTCATTTTAGCTGTTTCCAGAAAAAATGGGATTTGTCTCATGACGACCTAGCACTCATCACCAAATGGTTTAACGCTGCAAGTGTTCTTTGGGGTGTCGATGAAGAACATAGAAGAGATCTATTATCTAGCGATCATATAGAACAAAGTGGATCGGGAACATGGGAGCATGCATTTACGCAACTACTTTATGGACTCGTATTTCTCTTTGAAGAGGGAAACGAGCCGGAGCCCTTCCCCGCCGCATGGCCTCTTGCTTCTGTGGAATGTAGTGATGCAGAGCTCCTTGGCAAGGTGGCTTATCTCATTAAATCGATATACGAAGATCTGCTCTATTTTTATGAAGAAAAAGAAAAGGATCTTTCTTTCTATTTGTCCTTTATACGATGTATGGCAGAAAGCTATTTTGTGATCGATGAAGGAGGGATCCATTTCCTCCAAGAGGTAGACAAAGTAGAAAGTAGAGTTTGTCCTCTGCTAAGAGACAAAATGTCCTATGCTAGTGCTACTCGTCTACTTACCTCTCTTAACAAAAAGAGGGGGAGATCGTTTCAGGGATCTCGTTTGCAAGCAGTGCAGTTTCTTCCTTTGCATTTAGAAAAGATTGTGCCGGCTAAAGTGATCTGTCTACTTGGCATGC
>JAHFTP010000151.1 GCA_023265495.1 Chlamydiota bacterium | reverse complement strand
CATCTCTTCCCATGAGCAAAAGAATTTTGATTTGCTGCCGGGGAGAGATTGCAGAGCTACTAGATGGTCTTCAATGGATAAGATGTCATTAAAGAGCACTACGACATCTTTTTCTAAGTAATCAAATAAGGTGCTAGGTTTTGTCTCCTTTTGCAGGAGATCCCATTCAGAAGAGGGGAAAAGAAAAAATTCCTCTATTTTCTTAATAGACTTTTGCCCTACGGGATCATAGGAACGTATGCTCTCTATGGTGTCGCCAAAGAAATCTATCCTGTAGGGCTCTGAGGAGCTGATCGGAAAGATGTCGACGATCCCGCCGCGGATGGCATATTCTCCCTTATCTGCTGCGATGGTTGACCTCTTATAGCCTAGCGAGGTGAGCATAGGTGCAACAGAAGAGAAGGGGATGTCACACCCTTTCTTCCAGGTCTGACACAGAGGTAATAGTGTGCCGGGGGAGACGGTCTTTTGTAAGAGAGCCTGCAAAGAGCAGTGGACAACATGAGGGCCCTTTGTCGATTGGATCTTATGGAGGATAGAAAGCCTTCTTCCTGTGATGTCGCAGTTGGGAGGGATTTCTTCTCCAGGCAGTGTTTCCCAGGAGAGAAAGTCTAAAACCTCCTCAGATGAAAAAAAAGAAAAGTTGTCTAGCAGCTTCTGCTCTGAGCCGCCGGAGAGGATAAGGATCGAAGTGGACAGCGCGCGGCTTGCAAGCAAGGCAATCAGCGCCTTGGGGCTATCCCATAGCTGCTCAAGGAAGAGGGAGTCTTTTTCTTTGAGCACCTGAGATAGCTGCAAAAGAGAGGGGCTTTGTAATAGTGTTTTTAACACGGCTATTTCAGGTGTGTTTGTATTGTTTGCCATACTTTTGCAAGGCCGGCAGGGTTTGTTCCCCCGGCTTGTGCAATGTCTTGTCTGCCGCCTCCTTTGCCTCCAATATGCGGAGCTATCTCTTTAATCAAGTTTCCGGCGTGCAGCCCTTTTTGTGTAAGGGCGCTGCCAAGACGGATCAAGATATGACATTTTCCTTCTTGCTGTGTGGCCAGACAAAGAGCGATGTTTGGCGCATGTCCTATGAGATCGTCTGCAAGAAGGGGGAGGTCTTCTGCATTTAGAGCAACCACTTCTCCAAGGAACAGGGCAGAGCCTATAGACTGCAGTTTCGTTCCTAAGAGGTTTTTTGCCAGATCCCGGATGGAGGAACGTTTGATCGTTTTTATCTGCGTAGCAAAGGACTCGTTCTCTTCAAGAAGGGAAAGAAGTTTTTCTTTTAACTTAGCAGCATTTGTTTTGACAAGGAGACTACACTCCTGCAGCAGCTTCTCTTCTCCATACATGAAGTCTTCTGCATCTTTCCCTGTGAGGGCTTCTATCCTTCTCATCCCCGCAGCGACACTCCCCTCTTTTGCTATTCTAAACAGACCAATGTTTCCTACTTGAGACGTATGAGTCCCTCCGCATAGCTCTTTAGAATAGTCGATGTCTACCACTCGGACCTTGGAGCCGTACTTGTCTCCAAAAAACTGTTTGATCTCTTTCTTCTTCTGCGCATCCTCATAGGAGAGCTTATAGGTGGATACAGGTCTGTTTTCTCTGATCTTTTCATTGACCATTGTCTCTATTTGTTTGATCTCTTCTTCTGTAAGCGCTTTGTGATGACTAAAGTCGAACCTCAGTCTATTTGTTTCTACTAGGGATCCTGCCTGACGGATATGATCGCCTAGCACTTTTTGCAGTGCATAGTGCAGAAGATGAGTGGCCGTATGGTTACAGGCAATACGGCTTCTTTTTTCCAGATCGATCGCAGCTTTGATCGGCTCTCCGATGATGATTGTCCCTTTTTCTAGCCTGCCTACGTGTACAACAACATCGGGATAGGGACTATGACAAGCAGTGACGGAGAAATGGGCTTTATGATGAGACAGCTCTCCCGTGTCAGCTATTTGTCCTCCTTTTTCTGCATAAAAAGGAGTTTTATTTAAAAGGATGAGTCCTTCTTGTCCGGCTTCCATAGCATTGACAAATTTTCCATCCACAACAAGAGCCATGACGGTGGCCTCAAGCTCTGTTTGTGTAAACCCAACAAACTCACACTTGCCATGTGCACTTACATAGTCTTTAAATAGGCCCTCTTCTACTTCTTGTAGATGCATGACTTGCGCCGATCTAGACTTTTCCTTGGCCTTCTCTTCGAGCAGTTGATAGGACTCTAGATTCACTTCTAGTCCAGTGTCTTTAGCAATGAGAAGGATCTCTTCTAAGGGGAATCCATAGGTGTCTTTGAGTTTAAAAGATTCCTCTCCACTAATTTGTTTAAGAGGGCTCGCCTGCGCTTTTTCTATGACTTGTTGTAGGATGTTACCTCCACGTTTGAGTGTGCGGAAGAATGCTTCTTCTTCTAAAGTAAGGATTTCTGCAATTCTTCCCTCAGAGGAAACAAGTTCTGGATAATCTGCTCCCATAAGATCGACAAGCCTTGGTAGGATTTGTGCAAGAAAAGGTCCCTGCTTCCCAAGACCTTTTCCATAACGAACAGCCCTTCGTAAAATCTTTCTAAGCACATAGCCTCGTTCTATATTACTTGGCTGCGCGCCATCTGCTATGGCAAAGGAGAGAGAGCGTATGTGGTCTGCAATCACGTGGAAGGCGGGCGCATACATAGTGTCTGTAGGATCATACTTCTTGCCAAAGACATTTTCTATCTCGGCGATGAGGGAGCGGAGAACGTCAGTTGCAAATACATCTTGGACATCCATCTTCAAAGATACTACCCGCTCAAGGCCAGATCCCGTATCGATAGATTGTTTGGGTAGCTTTTGCATCTTGCCAGTAGCATCTCTATTAAACTGCATGAAGACCAAGTTCCAAAACTCCATATAGCGCGTCCCTGCAGCATCCTCTAGTGGAGAGGATGCCGTGCCATAGGCAAGCCCTCTATCAAAATAGAGCTCGGAGCAGGGGCCGCAGGGGCCCGTATCTCCCATAGCCCAGAAATTGTCTTTCTCTCCCATGCGGACGATTTTTTTCTCGGGAACGATTTTTCTCCATAGCTCAAAAGCTTCGTCATCTTCCGTGAAGATAGTGATCCACACTTTGTCTTCGGGAAAACAAAAAACCTCTGTCGTCACCTGCCATGCATAGGCGATGGCCTCTTCTTTAAAATAGTCGCCAAAGGAAAAATTCCCCAGCATCTCAAAGAAGGTTAAATGCCTTGCCGTGTGTCCAACGTTGTCTAAGTCGTTGTGCTTTCCTCCGACGCGAATGCATTTTTGCGATGTGGTGGCTCTGCTGTAGTCTCTTTGGCTTTTGCCAAGAAAGGCATCTTTGAATTGGTTCATGCCCGCATTCGTAAAAAGCAATGTGGGGTCTTCGTGAGGCACTACGGAAGAAGAGGAGACGACGGCATGGCCCCTGTCTTTAAAATATTTAAGAAAGTTTCTACGAATGTCTTGGGAGATCATAGGAGTCCTAGTTTTGTTTTTTGCAAGGAGTCTAGCATACTTACAAAACAAAAGTCAAAAATAGAGACTTTGCCTTTTTAGATTTTGATAGAAAATAATTTATTTTTTTATGTGATCGTACTAGGGCAACTCAGCTATTATAGCGTCGAGACGTGCTCTATGTTCCCCAGAGACAGTGTTGTGAAACCGCTCTAGGAGGCGGGCGCGCTCGGGGTTCTTCTTGGCACAAGAGACCACTGCAGTGAAAATGTTGTCTAAAAGTAGGGGAGAAGAGGGAAGATTGCTTCGAGCATAGCTGTAAAAATTCACCAAGTCGTGGAAGAGTTTTGTAGAAGTGGGGTCCGACTCGGATGCCAGTCGCAGGAGTTCTGCTACCTCACCCGGGGGAACTATTTCTGTAAAAAATCTTAGCAAAAATGTGTAGGAGCGAATTTCTAAAATTTTTTTTGTAACAGCTGTTTTGAGATCAGGAGATGCGGCCAAGTTGTAAGCGAGTAGAAAGAATCTTTCCTTATCATCGCACACCACGTCATCGCTGACGATCATTTGGAGGATAAACTCTATGAGTAAAGGTTTTTGTTCAGATGAAGTTGCCTTTTCATAGGTGTTTGTAAAGGTCTCGACCCACTTTGCCGGGTCTTCTCTATCTCTAATCACCGGAAATAGTCCCGGAAAGGATCTGTCGATTTCTTCTCGAACTAAATCTTTACCCTTCGCGGAGTCAGCAAGGCTGTAAGCTCTTTGGAAGAGTTTTAGTTTCTCAAGGGGTTCCACTGTCTCCCTTGTGATTGTACAAAGCGCTTGTATGATTAGCGATTTGCATGCAGGGGAGTCGGTGAGGAGATAGGCCCTCTCAAGAATCGCAATACGGCCTTCGAGATTTTCTACCAAAGAGATCTCTGCCGGCAAACGGAGAAGATAAGGATCCATGGCGCCTCGAACTAAACTTTTGTCCTCCTTGGAGTCAGCAAGGCTGTAAGCTCTTTGGAAGAGTTTTAGTTTCTCAAGGGGTTCCACTGTCTCCCTTGTGATTGTACAAAGCGCTTGTATGATTAGCGATTTGCATGCAGAGGAACCGGTGAGGGGATAGGCCCTCTCAAGAATCGCAATACAGCCTTCGAGATTTTCTACCCGG
>JAHFTP010000015.1:11704-15793 GCA_023265495.1 Chlamydiota bacterium | reverse complement strand
ATTGTCCACGATTGCGAAATAAGGAAAATTGCAAAAACTGATATTACTGAATCTTTGATTTCTAGTTATTTAGATACGGCACAGTGGAAAGATCCTGATTTGTTTATTCGCACTAGTGGCGAACAAAGGCTTAGTAATTTTCTTCTATGGCAATTATCCTATACAGAGGTATATGTAACAAAGACTTTGTGGCCCGATTTTAATGAAAAGCATCTATTGCAGGCTGTAGTGGAATTCCAAAATAGAGAAAGGCGACTAGGGGGATCCTGATGATCAAGAAAATGGCCGATTTAAATAAACGATTGCTCGTTTCCACCATTGTTGTTTTGATAGTGGGGTTTTTGCTCGCGTTCTATTCGTATACCTATGTGACAGCTCTTTTAGTTATCTTGATTGCAGCAATAGTAGGTGTGGGAGTATGGGAGTATGCCAATTTTGCCCTTGCAAAAAGCTTAAAACCTACTGTGTCTTGTATGATTTTTGTTGGCGTGTTGGAGGTGTTTGCTTTTTTTGCGGCTCATAAGCAGTTTGTTTTTCCCGAATTTCCGGCTCTTATTTTAGTTCTTGGAGCTGTTCTTTTCTTTCTCCTACATTTTAAAAATACAAGTGACGCTCTGATCTATGTGGCTGTAGAATTTTTTGGTGTGTGCTATGTCTCCGTGCCACTTAGCTTTCTACTTGGTATTTTGTATCCCATTATGCATCACGATATTTTACAAGATGGGAGATGGTGGTTGATCTATCTTATTCTTGTGACTAAGATCACAGATGTTGCCGGATATTTTGTAGGTAGATTGTGGGGAAAACACAAATTAGCCCCTGTTTTAAGCCCCAAAAAAACCGTGGAAGGGGCTCTTGCGGGATTTGTGTTTGCGATATTGATGAGCGTCAGTTTTTCTTTTATTGGCAAAATGCTGGCTCCTCATTCTTTCCATCTACCATTGAAGGGTGCTATTTTCTTGGGGATGCTCATAGGGGTTTTTGCTCAGGTTGGAGATTTGGCAGAGTCTCTTCTTAAAAGAGATGCGATAGTGAAGGACAGTAATAGACTTCCTGGGCTTGGTGGAATATTAGATATGATGGACTCCCTGCTGCTCACAACGCCTATCGTATATTTTTATCTAAGAATTAACTCGTAAAGCAAACTTATGATCATTACCATTGATGGACCTTCGGGAACAGGTAAAACAACTGTAGCAAAGCTAGTGGCAGATAGACTGCATTTTCTCTATTTTGATACAGGCGCTTTATATCGCGCGGTAACCTGGCTTGCTATTGAGCGCTCTATTCCTGCATCCGACATCCCCTCTATCAAGGATATGTTGCAGCATTTTGACTTGCAAATGGTAGATGAGGAAGGAAAGAGGAAATACCTTCTGGCAGATCGGGATATAACAGAAGAAATCAGATCAATTGCAGTCACCGAGAGAGTTTCTGCTTATTCTGCTATGCAGGAAGTTCGCGCCTTTCTGCTTACGATTCAAAGAGAGTTTGCTCTTAAGCAAAATGTGGTGTTTGAAGGCAGGGATCTGGGAAGTGTTGTTTTCCCTCAGGCTGAAATTAAGATATTTCTTACAGCAGACCCCGTAGTCCGTGCTAGACGAAGACATGAAGAGCTGGTTCGCAAGGAAACTAAAGCGACTCTGGACCAGCAGGCTGTTTTGGAGGCTCAAAGAAAAAGGGATGCATACGATTCTTCAAGGGAAATAGCTCCTCTTCAGTGTCCAAATGGTGCTTTTGTTGTTGACACCACAGACCTCACCATAGAGCAGGTAGTGGAAAAGGTTGTAGGTTATGCAAAAGATAAGGTGGCCTTGTGAAAAAGAAAGCTTGGATTGATGGAAAAAGAACTTCGTTGTTGTACAAGTCTGTTTTATGCGTAGTCTACTGGTTTTTTAGGGTTTTTTATAAACATAAGATCTATGGATTGAGCCACTGTCCTAAGGGGGCTGCAATCATTGCACCTAACCACGCCTCCTTTTATGACCCTCCTCTTGTCTCTGTTTCCTGTAACGAGGAAGTACATTTCTTGGCAAGGAAGTCTTTATTTAACAATTATTTTTTTGGTGGTCTCATCAGAAAACTCAATGCGCATCCCGTTTCAGGGCGATCAGAAGATGTGAGTGTGTTTAAGACGATCCTAGGGCTTTTGAATGAAGGAAAAAAAGTGTTGCTCTTCCCCGAAGGGAAGCGATCTTTCCATGGGGAGCTAGGAAAGATTAAACCCGGATTCTCTTTCCTTCTTTCAAAATCAAAAGCTGCGTTATGGCCGGTTTATGTGCACGGCACCTATGAGGTGTGGAGCAGAAAAAGAAAAGTGCCTAAGCTCTTTGGTAGGACTGCCTGTATTTTTGGATCGCCTATCTATATGGAGCAGTTTGCCCATATCGATAAAAAAAGGGTGCAAGAAGAGTTGTCCCTCGCTATTTCTACCTCCATTCTTGGGCTAAAAAAATGGTACGAAGAAGGGGCTAAGGGTTCCCCCCCTTGAGGATCTTGCGGCCAAGATGACTCGAACATCCACCGAGTTGCCCCGACTAGAACCTGAATCTAGCGCGTCTACCAATTCCGCCATGGCCGCATATATTTGAGAGGTACTATTCTACCCTATTTCCTGGAAAATGCAAGAAATAAAATTCTCCCTTCTCAGAGTAATACTAGAAAAAAAACAGCTTATTTTTTACCATTGTATCCACAATGAATACTACTTCCGGAGGAAGGGATGAGCGGCGATGATATTAAAAAACTATCTGAAGATACATTTGACAAAGACGTAGCCAGTGGTGTGACGCTGGTAGATTTTTATGCAGACTGGTGCGGTCCTTGCCGTATGCTAGCCCCCGTATTAGAAAAGGTGGCATCAGAGCTAAAAGGAAAAGCGACAGTTGCTAAACTCGATATCGACCATGCCCAGCGAGTGGCCTCTTCTTTTCAGGTAACCTCCGTTCCTACCATGATTTTATTTAAAAATGGAAAGGAAGTAGGAAGACTAGTGGGCTTAAGGGATGCTGACTCCATTAAGGAATTTATCACTGCTGCGAAGTGAAATGTCCTAAAAAAAAGAGGTGAGTTTTTTAGAAAAATTCACCTCTTTCTGTACCTATGTTCTTTTTAAAATAATCCTTAACTGATCTGTCGGCTATGTCTATTATCTCTGTGCAGGCGCTCTATAAGGCGTATCGTATTCCTAAGTGTCGAAGGGGCTTTTTATCAGAGATTGCCTCTCTTGTTTTTCGTGAGCATGAAACGAAAATTGCACTGGATCATATCTCCTTTGCTATTGAAGAGGGGGAACTCGTCGGTTATATCGGCCCGAATGGAGCCGGTAAAAGTACGACCATAAAGACGCTATCGGGCATTTTAGTGCCGGAAGAGGGGGAAGTCTGTGTTTTAGGGAAAAATCCTTGGAAGCATAGGATAGAAACCGTCCGTCAAATAGGTGTCGTCTTTGGCCAAAGAACACAACTTTGGTGGGACTTGCAAGTCATCGAATCTTTCCTGCTTCTCAAAGCCATCTATCGCATCCCTGAAGAGGAATATAAGAAAACGCTCACTCTTTTGGTGGATAGACTGGACCTAGCAAAGCTCTTACATGTTCCTGTCCGGTTACTGAGCTTGGGACAGAGGATGCGCTGTGATCTGGCAGCCTCTCTGCTCCACTCTCCTAAAATCCTATTTCTCGACGAGCCTACAATCGGCCTTGATGCAGTCAGCAAGCTTGCCGTGCGCGATTTTATCCACTTTCTTAATAAAGAACAAAAAGTGACGATCTTGCTGACTACACACGATATGGACGATATTGAAGCGCTTTGCCAAAGGGTTCTTGTTTTGAGCGAGGGTAAACTGTTTTTAGATGGCTCTCTTGAGAGCCTGCGCAAAAAACTCCTGCCGGAGCGGCGGCTGGTTATCGATCTTGTCCATGCAAATGAACTTGTGGAAGATGTGGGAGCAAAGAAAATTCGACAGGAAGGACATCGAGTCTGGCTCAGTTTTGACCCAACTCAGACAAACACGCCGGAGCTCATTGCACGTATCACCTCACGATATGCTATTGCCGATCTGTTTGTAGAAAACCCCCCTATCGAAGAG
>JAHFTP010000015.1:0-11694 GCA_023265495.1 Chlamydiota bacterium | reverse complement strand
ATAAAAATAATCATTTATGAATGGATATCTCGCCGTTTTTACCATCCGGATGAAAGCGCTGTTGCAATACAGATCTGCCGCTTTTGCAGGAGTTTGTGCGCAGCTGTTTTGGGGTCTTGTGCAGGTCATGATCTTTCGTGCCTTTTATACACAAGTCTCAGGGCCGGAGCCCATTACACTGTCCCAAGCTGTGACGTTCATATGGCTTGGGCAGGCATTAATACAAATGCTTCCTTGGACGATAGATAAAGAAATAGAAATTCTTGTGCGAAATGGAAATGTCGCCTACGAGCTCGTGCGCCCACTACATTTATATGGATTTTGGTTTGCTAGGTCATTTGCCATGAGGCTCATTCCTACCGCGATGCGCTGCATCCCTATTTTTATCCTTGGCGGATGCTTTTTAGGACTCACCGCCCCCATTTCATGGGGGGCTGCAATGGCTTTTTTCTTCTCAGTTATTTTAGCCTTATTTTTGTCATCTGCCATCACCACGCTTATGGTCATTTCCCTTTTTTGGACACTGTCGGGAGATGGTATACAGCGTCTTTTGCCACATTGCACTGTCTTGTTCTCCGGCATGGTTGTTCCTCTACCATTATTTCCCCTTTGGATGCAGCCATTTTTGAATATCCAGCCCTTTAGAGGTGTCATGGATATTCCCTGCCGCCTGTATACGGGGGTAATTCCTATAGCAGATGCTCTGTATTATCTGGGATTTCAACTTGCGTGGATTGCCATCCTAGTTTCTTTCGGGCAATGGTTGCTCCATAGAGCAACTAGACGCCTCATGATACAGGGAGGGTGATATGCTTTTTTTACAACTCATCGCTGTTTCTATCCGCTCGCAAATGCAATATCCAGCCTCTTTTCTCATGCTCACTACTGGACACTTCCTCGGCACGCTGATCGACGTCTTAGGGGTGTGGATACTTTTTGATAGGTTTAAGATTGTCCAGGGTTGGACGCTCTATGAGGTAGGACTCATTTATGGCATTGTTCATATGGGCTTTGCCATGGCAGAAGCTTTTGCCAGAGGATTCGACACCTTTAGTCAACTGATTAAGCATGGAGATTTTGACAGGTTTCTTTTGCGTCCTATTAGCCCACTACTTCTGATTGCCACACGTGAGGTGCAGCTCATTCGCATCGGACGGTTTTTGCAAGGACTTCTCGTGCTGATTTGGAGTGCAATGCACTTTTCCTTCTCTTTGCTTTCCTTGCATGCTCTAGTCATTTTTTTCTCCATACTCGGAACGGCGAGTCTCTTTTATGGACTATTTGTCATTCAGGCAGCTATCTCTTTTTGGACAATTGAAACGTTAGAAGTGATGAATATCACCACCTATGGAGGAGTGCAGACGGGCCAGTACCCTATGAGCATCTATAACAAATCTTTTAGGGTGATCTTTACTTTTGTGGTGCCATTAGCTTGCGTTGCTTACTATCCGATTGCTACTCTCCTCCACAAGGAAACGATCGCTCTGTGGCTCGGTATCATTGCCCCTATCGCCGGTTTTTTCTTTCTTTACTTAGCCTGCAGGCTGTGGTACCTAGGTGTCTGCTATTACCGCTCCACAGGCAGCTGAAGCTACTGTTCCCAGTGTAGGACGTTTCTTATGATAGACCATCTAGGCTCGTTGGCTGCTGCGATTTCTGTTTTCCCCAGGACCCATAAATCATACTGCTTAGCCTGATATCCTTGCGTTTTTTTAAGAGAGAGCCATTGATTCATATAGGCAAGAAATCGTTCGTTATTGGGAGCTATGGCATAGGCTAATACATCTGTTCCCATAACGGGATCAGAAAATAGGACCCGATAGTCTCTATGACAGATTGTCCAGATAATCGCTTGTTGCTCTTCCCAAAGAAGAGCGTCTGCGTGCATCTTAGTCCCAAAATCTGCATAGCTATCGAGAAGTACAAGGCGGTGTTTAGGAAATAGTTCCCTAGCGAGATTCTCGTAGGAAGAACCTTTCAGCACTGCAATAGTAAGAGAAGGGTGGCTTTGTATAGAAGACATAGTGGAGAATAAGTTCTTATTTTTCTCGCTTGAAACAAATACGTAACGAGGCTGCAAATAGGATTCAGTAAAGGAGAGGGTTTTTAGGCGTTGTTCATTGATCGAAAGAGCAGACATGGCGATATCATAGCTATTGTTGTTTAAATCCCTTGAGACGTTAGCATAACTCATCGGAATAAGCTCTAGTCTGCATCCTAAGTCATAGGCAAGTTCATAGGCATAAGCTATGTCATAGCCGACCACTTGATTGTCTATATTTGTAAAGCAAAAAGGAGCTGCATCTGCCGAATACCCTACGCGGATTGTTTTTGTCCTTAGGATGCGGCCAAATGTATCCTCCTTGGGTCCTGCGATAGGTTGTAACTTCCCTGTTGTCAAGGCAACATCAGAGCTGATGCTCAGTTCAAATATGCTTTTTTTATCATTTTTAATCTCGGGAAGGGGCGAGAAAATTTTCAAAGCTCCGTAGATAACTAATAAGGGAAGGGTAATAATGACAGTGCTTTTTATGATCCGTAGAAGATGAAATCGCATGAGCTTTCTGCAAGCTAAGGTGATGAGCAGGGAAAGGCTGGCAATCTCTATTGTGGACACTAGAGATTGAAAGCCGGCAGTAATGGGGATAGCGGTTAAAAAAAGGTTGATAGACTCTAGCGGCAGCCCTGTAGAGTCTAGCATAAAGGTAAGGCTATTGATCCATGAGCCAATGCCTACCGCTCCGAGGCTTGTTAGAAATGAAGTGAAAAAGAGTTGTATTTGGTTAGAAAGCGTCAACGATTGGTTATAGAAGATAGAGGTGAAAAATACAAAAATCATAATAAAGAGAGATCCGAGTGGGAGGTTGAATACCACAGAGACTGTCCCTTGGATCTGCGTATGTCCCTTTTCATCCATGGGGTCAATGGACATAATTTCTCTTTTGAGCATCTCTATAATGTAGGGCAAGCATACAATCACCACATTTGTCGTGTAGGCTAGAAGCAGGATGGGAAATAGCAGTTTCATCCATCTAGAAGAAGAGATATGAGTGAGCATACTAATGAGTTTGGGAAATATCCAGAAAACAATAAGACAGATACACATTACGTAGAGGATAATATAGGTGCTTACTTGCTTTACCGTAGAGAACTGAATGGTTCCTACTTGATTGGCAATAATGATAAATGTGCCTATAGGTGTTATTTTTGCTATCCAGGAAGTAAAGCGAGAAAGCGCTTCTACAAGATTTTGCAACATAGACATCAGTGTCGTTTTTTCTTTCAAATGCATTAAGGCAATACCAATCGTTAAACAGAAAATAACGATGGCCGGAATGATGTTATTGGCTAAATCATAAAAGACGTTTTCAGGGATGATGAGCTGAGCAAAGTCGATTTTCGCCACATCTAATGAGATGTATCCCCCCAGCTGCGTCCCCTGTGGCTTGGGGAAGGAAAAATAAGTGACATAAATCATAATGATATTAATAAGCCAGGCCAGGCCAATGAACATCACCCCTTTTTTAAGGATGAGCTTAGCTTGGCTGATACTGAGTTGGCCAATACCATGAATGATGGCACAAATCAAGTAAGGGACCGCTGTGACTTTCAAAATCATGATGTAGGCGGTTGCATAAGGAGAAAATACTTTGCATAGGTCTCCGAGGAATAGACCTACTAGTACGCCGAGCACTGTGGCAATAGCCATTTGCAGTGCCAAAGAGATTTTGAAAAAAACCATCGTTTTACCTGCCGGAGAAGCCTTGCTGTCTCCACCCTTCATAAATCACTATCGAAACAGTATTGGCTAAATTCAGGCAACGAGAATCTTTTTTCATGGGAACGGTACAAAAACGCTCCGGCCACCTTTCTAAGAAAATAGGATCAAGACCTGCAGTCTCTGAACCGAAGATGAGAGTAGTATCCATTCGGAAAGAGATTTCTGTGTAAGGGATTGATGCCTTACTAGATAAAAAATAGAAGGGGGTGTCGCATGTTTCAAGATAGGGGATGAGATCATCAATAACAAGAACGTTAACCCCATCCCAATAATCGAGACCGGCTCTTTTTAATGCTTTATTAGAAATGCTAAAGCCAAGCGGCTTCACTAGGATGAGGTCGCTACCCGTTACCTTACATGTCCGTACAATATTGCCAGCATTTTGCGGGATTTGCGGTTGATAGAGCACGACTTTCATAGGGAAGCGCTAGCGAACCTTTTCGAAACTCTGCTCAGGAAAAGCAATTTCCTGATTTGTTTTTTTGCTCTCTTTAGAAGAAGCCGGTTGTTGTTTTTCCTCTTTTTTCTCAAAGTTGGCTTTCACAATTTCCACTTCAAAAGTCAACAGAGAATTGGGAGGAAGCATCCCTTGGGTTCCATAAGCAAAGGTAGGGTGGATGAAGATTGTTCTTTTTTCCCCCTCTTTCATCCCAATCATGGCTTGCCTTAAACCGGGAATGACTTCTTCTAAAGCCATAGGCTCATCTTCTTTAGATGCTGCAAACTCTTTGCCGTCAATAAATTTTCCTACATAGCGAATAAGAGGGGAAAAATCCCTTTGTATACTAGGGCCATCTCCTTCCTTTTCTACTCTATATTGCACCTTCCCACCTTCTAGACTCACTACATCTTTGACAGAAGCGTTTTTCTGTAGAAAATCTTCTGCTTTTGCTAGGTTGACTTTGGACTGTTCCTCAAAGGCTTTTTCTTGCGCTTCAGTAATTGCCTGAATGCACTCCACTTCAGTCATGGGAGAGTCTTTTCCCGCAGCGCCATCTTTGAGCCCCTTAATTACATATTGGATGTCAAATTGAAATCCTAAAGATTCCATATTTTTCCCAATCATATGTCCGATGGCTTCCGATATTTTTTTGGTTTCTATTTGATGGTTTTTCTCTTTGGCAGCTGGGGTTGTTTTGTCGCTTCCTTCTTCTGCATAGCAAGATAAGACTAAACAAGAGAAAACGGTAAGTAGTGCAGATTTTTGTTTCATAGGTGGCCTCAAATGGTTCTAATGTAAAGTATCCTGAAAATTATATCCAAGCGATTTCGGTTGGCTCAGCAGATATTTCCAGCTCATGCAATTGCTGTTTAGAAACGGGTGAAGGACACTGCATCATTAAATCACTTGCTTTTTGTGTTTTAGGGAATGCTATGACATCTCGGATATTTTCTGTTTTTGCAAGCAGCATAATGATTCTATCTAAGCCAAAGGCAAACCCTAAATGGGGAGGTGTGCCGTATTTCAGGGCATCTACAAAGAATCCAAACTTTTCTTTGATTTCTTTTTCGGTTAACTGGAGTAAGGAAAAAATCTTTTCCTGCAGAGTCCCATTATGAATTCTTTGAGATCCCCCTCCGATCTCGTAGCCATTGAGCACGAGGTCGTAGGCTAGAGCCCTTGCCTTCAATGGCTCTTTGTCTAGTAGAGAAATGTCATCGAAGTTGGGCGAGGTAAACGGATGGTGCTCACTTTCCATCCTTTTATCTTCAGGGTTGTAGCGGAACAGAGGGAAGTCTACTACCCATAGAAAACAGTATTTGTCTGCAGACATCAGGTCTCTATCCCTTGCAAGCTTTCTTCTTAGATGATCAAGTCCCTGGTTGACCTTGTCTTCCGGTCCTGCTGCGATAAAGATTAAGTCCCCTATTTGCATGTCCATTTTCTGGGTCAACTCTTTAAGTAGATCTTCGGAAAAGAATTTGACTATGCTAGAGGATAATCCATCTGTTTGTAGTTTCATCCATGCGAGACCTTGCAGTCCAAACTTGCTAACAAATTGTGTGTATTCGTCAATCTCCTTCCTTGAGATATCGGATCCTTGCTTAACGCAAATCCCTTTTACTATTCCTCCTGCTTGGAGTTGATCGAGCAAAACAGTAAATTGAGACCTTTGCGCAATGTCATCAAGACGGATGAGTTGCATGTCATACCGTAAATCTGGCCTATCTGTACCATAGAATTCTAATGCATCTTTGTAGGGCATTTTGCAAAAATCTGTTTTCACAGATACGCCGATTGTTTCCTTAAATAGCGTGGCCATCAAGTTTTCTAGGATTTGCATCAGAACATCAGGCGTTCCAAAGCTCATTTCAATATCAATCTGGGTGAATTCTGGTTGTCTATCAGCACGCAGGTCCTCATCGCGAAAGCAGGAAGCTATTTGGAAATATCTGTCCATGCCAGATACCATAAGCAGCTGCTTAAAAATTTGTGGGGATTGTGGCAGAGCATAAAAATTTCCAGGATGTATCCTTGAAGGTACGAGATAGTCCCTTGCTCCCTCAGGTGTTGATTTGGCGAGAATAGGAGTGGATATTTCTAGAAAACCCTGCGAGGACATGAAATTGCGCGTGTGTAGCATGGCTCTGTGGCGTAGCTCTAAGTTTTTACTAATGATCCCTCTGCGTATGTCTAGGTATCTGAATTTCAGTCGCAATTCTTCGTTGACATCGAGCTCTTCTTCCGCAATGGAAAAAGGAGGAGTTTTTGCTTGAGATAGGATGTGTAAACCGTTGACTTCAATCTCAATTTCTCCAGTAGCCAGTTTGGTATTTGTCATCCCTTCCGCTCTGGGTATCACTTTACCTTTAATAGAAATCACCCACTCGCTGCGGAGTTTAGCAGCTTCTTCGTGGGTTTTGGCATCAACTTTAGGGTCAAATAGGAGTTGTGTAAGTCCAAATCTGTCTCTTAGATCGATAAATATGAGGCCTCCATGGTCTCTGCGTCTATGTACCCATCCGGAAAGGGTTACTTGTTGATTTAAGTTGGATCGATTGAGTGAACCACAAGTGTGGGTCCTTTGAAAGTCAAACATCAGTTTTCCTCATTTCTTTGATTTTTGAGACAAGGTCGTCAATGGATGTCATATGCACTTGCCTCGTTTGCATATGTTTTATTTGCAGCTGCTTAGCTTGTAGCTCATTGTCGCCGATAACAATGGCGTAGGTAGCTGAAACGTGGTTAGCCATTTGCAATCCATGTTGCACCTTTTTTCCTGAGAGATCGATCTCTGTAGGGATCTTTTCATGTCTTAGAGAGCAAGCGAGGGTAAAACAGAATTTTTTCCCCTCTTCCCCCATGGGAATAAGGAAAATAAAGGGGTGTGGTGCCGTAGGAAAAAATGCTTGTTGTTTAATCATTACTTGCAGAACTCTTTCTAAACCTGTTGCAAATCCCACCGATGGCAAAGAAGGCCCCCCAAGGGTTTCAATAAACCCATCGTATCTGCCCCCTCCCCCTATGCTGCTTTGTGCTCCAAGATCTTCTGATGTAATTTCAAATACGGTTTTGTTGTAATAGTCTAGGCCGCGCACAAGCTTGGGGTTAATGACATACGATATCCCTTCTTTTTTGAGTAAATGACACACTGAGGCAAAGTGTTCCTTAGTCTCTCCTTCGAGAAAGTCTTGAATGAGAGGGGCTTTTTGCAAAAGCTCTTGATCTTTTGAATCTTTGGAGTCCCATATGCGCAATATGTTTTTAGAAAAGCGCACTTTGCTATCTGCTGATAGCTCCTCAAAATGGGGGGCAAGGTAGCTTCTCAAAGCTTCATGATAAGTGAGGCGAGAAACGGCATCCCCTACAGAACTGAGCATGACCGTAAGGTTTTTCAATCCTAGTCTTCTATAAAGCTCGGTGGTCATATCGATCATTTCTACATCTTGCTGCGGGCTCCCAATACCAATTGCTTCTGCTCCCATCTGATGAAATTGTCTATAACGGCCAGACTGAGGTCTCTCATAGCGGAACATGGGGCCAATGTAATAATATTTGTAGAGAGAGGGATGGCTGTGTAATTGATGTTCTACAAAAGATCGTAAGACACTCGCTGTGCCTTCTGGGCGAAGAGTCATAGATCTTTCCCCTTTATCTATAAAAGAGTACATCTCTTTAGAGACAATGTCAGATCCTTCTCCTATTCCTCGAATAAAAAGTTCTGTTCTTTCAAAAATGGGAGTCCTGATTTCTTTATAACCATAATCAGCGCAAGTTGCGTGGATAACAGACTCTAAATACTGCCACTTATCTGAATTTTTCCAGGAGTCCTCTTCTTCATGGTCCTTGGGAAGAATGTCAAATGTGCCTTTGGGTATGGAATATTGCATGAGCATCTCTTAAAGGGTATAGCTAGAGAAGAAATATAATGGAGTCTTCTTAAAACAGTAAAGAAAAGAAAAAAAATGTGGGTCTTTTAGGCTGGAGTGGACTCGTTTTTTCCTGAGACGCTTTCTATGATGTCTTCTAACAGGCGTACCCACTGATGGAGGGAGCTGTTTTCCTGTTTTTTTTCATGCTCGAGGTGGAGGTCTTGTAACATGTCCATAAAGGGGAAAGGGATCCATTCGCTACCTACATGCTGCGCCAGGTAAAAACCTAGAGAGTGCTCTTCTCCCGATGGGTAATGGGAAATCTGGTTAACAAATTCTTTGAGTTGTGTAATAAAAAGCTTGTTTTTCCCTTCTTTGATTTCCATAGGGTTAAAATCTATAAGAAATTTATTCCACAAAGAGGAAAGTGTTTCAAGAAAATCAGGGTTGCGGCTTTCATCCTCAAACTCCAATCGAAGTAAGTATTCTTTCATTAGTAATAGATCGTTGTACAATTCTTGGATGTCCTGCGATGACAAGGTCTTTTTTTGATGTGTCAGAGAGATAATGATTCTTTTTAAGTAAGAAAATACTGTGGCTAGAAGATAGGGGTGAAGAGTGGCTTCTTTTTCCTCTTCTTCATAGGAGGGTCTATTTTCCCCTTGTTTGTCTTTTTCAATAGGGGAGACGGATGGAATTTGCTGAATGGGCGCTATATCAGGCCGGTCAATATTTTTTTGTAAATCACTCATTTTTTCTCTCACCTACTGTATCGCAAAAAGACGAGCTTTTTTTTGCGTAAATTGCATTCATAATCTGTATAGATATTTTTTTAAATAGAAAAATGCGTTGACGAAGAAAGTGATTCTTTTTAATCTCGACACTGGTTATAATTTTTTTCTCACAAACATAACGTGGAGCTACGTGTGAGCGTATTTGGCCTGCTAAAACCCGTCCCGCATGCAGAAGCAATAAAAGACGAAGAAACAGTAAAGAAAAATTATCGCTATTGGAGGTTGCGCACTTTCTATGGCATGTATATCGGTTACGTTTTTTACTATTTCACGCGTAAAAGCTTTACATTTGCGATGCCAGCGCTCATCGCTGATTTGGGCTTAGACAAAGGTCAGCTAGGAATATTGGGAACGATACTCTCCGTGACCTATGGGCTTAGTAAGTTTTTAAGTGGGATGCTAGGAGATCGATCCAATCCTCGTTACTTCATGGCGATAGGCCTTATCTTGACAGGTGTTTTTAATATTTTATTCGGCATGTCCTCCTCAGTCCTCTTTTTCGCACTGTTTTGGGGGTTAAACGGATGTTTTCAAGGATGGGGATGGCCGCCCTGCGCACGACTCTTAACGCATTGGTACTCTCAAAAAGAAAGAGGCTCTTGGTGGGGTGTGTGGAATAGCTCCCATAGCGTAGGTGGAGCTCTCATTCCCCTCATCGCCACTTTTTGTGCTGCGAAATGGGGATGGCGCTATTCCATGTATGTTCCAGGGATTATGTGTATAGGGGTAGGTTTTTTTCTCATTAATCGGCTGAGAGATACCCCGCAATCTTTGGGATTGCCGAGTATTGAAAAATTCAAGAATGATTACCCCGCTCAAAAAAATCAGGAAGATGAAAGAGAGCTGAGTGTCAAAGAAATATTATTTAATTTTGTGCTCAATAATAAGTTTATCTGGGTTTTGGCGGCTTCCTACTTTTTTGTTTATGTCATTCGCACGGCCATCAATGACTGGAGTGTTCTTTTTCTTGTTGAAACAAAGGGATATTCTCTTTTATCTGCCGGGTCTTGTGTGTTCTGGTTTGAAATCGGAGGAATATTCGGTAGTTTGGTTGCGGGGTGGGCATCCGATAAAATTTTCAAGGGAAGAAGATCTCCTGTCAGTCTACTCTTTTGCTTAGGCATTATTGTGGCTTTGGCCGGGCTGTGGTTTTCTCCTAATAAGAGTCTTGTTTTAGATTCAGCCCTCATGTTTGTCATTGGCTTCTTTGTTTTTGGTCCTCAAATGCTTATCGGTATGGCTCCGGCGGAGCTATCGCACAAAAAAGCGGCTGCAACAGCTACAGGTTTTGTAGGATGGGTAGCTTATTTAGGAGCAGCATCAGCTGGGTATCCTCTGGGAAAAATGACACAAGAATATGGATGGAATGGCTGTTTTGTTGTTCTTGCCATTTGTGGGGTAGTATCTATATTACTTCTCTTGCCGCTGTGGAATGTAAGATCCAATCCCAAGTATGTGGAAGAGGAAGACGAAAGCAAAAAAGCAGCACCCGAAGCGGAAGGTGTCACCTAAAGAGAAAACCGCATAAGGTCTTTCTTTTTAATTCTTTTTGGGTATGATGAGCTAGTTATTGCTCACGTAAAATCAAGGAAATCTCATGACTTGGGTGCCGCTGCACGTACATTCTCAATATTCCATTTTAGATTCAACAGCTAGTGTGGAGGACCTTGCTAGTAAAGCTGTAGAGTATGGCATGGACTGCTTAGCTCTTACGGATCAAGGAAATCTCTACGGCACCGTAGAATTCTACAAAGCTTGTTATTCACAAAAAATTAAGCCCATTATTGGTATTGAGCTCTATGTAGCTCCTAGTTCTCGATTCGAGAAAAAGAAAATGCCCGGGCACTCAGCCGGATATCCCATTGTCCTTCTTGCTAAGGATAAAGAGGGATATAAAAACTTATGCGCACTCTCGTCCCTTGCGCACATGGAAGGGTTTTATTACACGCCACGTATAGATAAAAATCTCTTGGCTGATCACAAAGAGGGGCTCATTTGCCTTTCCGGTTCCATAGAGGGTAGGATCGCTCAGCTCATTTTACAAAGTAGTGAAAGTCTTTTACTTGAAGAGATTGATTGGTACAAACAGACTTTTGGCGAGGATTTCTATTTTGAGCTGCAGCGCCATAAGATGTCAGATGATCATATTCGAATAGATAAGATGGATGAAGAGAGTTGGCTTTTACAAAGCTATTATGATTATGTGGCAAAACAAGAAAAGGTGAATCAACGTTTATTAGAGCTTTCGCGGGCACTGTCTATCAAATGCGTAGCAACCAATGACACACACTATATAGCAAGAGAGGATTGGAAGGCGCATGAGATATTGATGAATATCCAATCTGGAGAGCCTTGCGAGATTTGGGAGAAAGATTCTCAGGGAAATCCTAAAGTGAAAGTTCTTAATCCCAAAAGAAAAGTAGCGCCTTCGCACGAGTGTTTTTTTAAGACAGCAAAAGAAATGGAAGAGATTTTTTCTGATGTTCCTGCAGCTATTTCTCAAACAAGGGAAATCGCAGAAAAATGTTCTTTTGTCCTAGATCTTAAAACCAAGTTTTATCCTGTTTTTGTCTCTCCTTCTTTAGAAGGAAAAGAGTACACACAGCAAGAAAGAATCAGCGCTGCAGAAGCCTTCCTGAAACAGCTTTGCAGCGAGGGAATTGCTAAGCGATATACGCCAGACAAACTCAGTAAAGTGCAGGAAATATATCCAGGAAAAGATCCTCTCGCTATCGTTGCGGAGCGGCTTTCCTATGAACTCGATATTATTACCTCCAAGGGGATGTGTGATTATCTTCTCATCGT
>JAHFTP010000150.1 GCA_023265495.1 Chlamydiota bacterium | reverse complement strand
TCAGGGAGGTGGACAGCTTAGCGATAAAGGCTCCATAAACGGAAGAGTTGTAGCATACGTTCATAAAGTTCTCTTTGGCGAAGATAAAAGCTGTTTTAGCATATGGCACTGTTTCAATGAAAATCCTGAATTTGCTATAGGACAAAAAGTGCACTTAGCCATAGACGGAGCCAACAGAGAATTAAATTCAAGATGGCATACTGCAGCTCATGTAGTTGGAATCATCATCGAGCAAATCTTTCCTCATTTGAAACCCTTCGGTGGCCAATGCTTCCCCGGAGACGCTTATATGAAGTTTCGATCTGAAACAGAGGAATTCATAGATCCAGCAAGACTTAGTGCTGAATTTGAACCTCGTTATGCTGCTCTAGTAGCTTCTCATCCAGAAATGCACATCGTAACTGGAGAGGGCGGCCTCAGACAACTTGTAATCGGCGGGACTGCGGCAGTAGGATGTGGAGGTACCCATGTTCATACTATTGAAGAAATTGGCAAAATAGCGGTAACCCCTAGTAAAGCCAATAAGAAAGAAGGGACGATTTCTGTGAAGTATACTGTTGAACCCTAACTGTTTTACTACTAAATACCCTTTAGGAAAGTGTTTTCCCAAAGGGTATTTTTCTTATTCTTCGTTAAAAACAAGCTAACCTATCAGTAAATGGCTGGGTAGATATCGTTCTAGCATATCCTGAACGCATTGCAAATCTGTTCTCTTACTTTCCTTAAGCCTCTCTAATAGATTTTTTCTGTTTGGTTCCTCTGTTGGCTCAGCCCCAGCCTGAAACAATTCAAAAAGAAAAAATGATGCCTGATCTGCAGAAAAAAAGGGATTTATTCTAAGTTCGGTCAAAACCATTTCGACAGGAGTATTTCCTTCGTACTCGGTATCTCGTTCATTTTTTGCTATCGATTCAATAGCCGCGAACTTAAAGCAGCTGTTTGCTGCTACTTTTTTTTCTTCTCGACTTAGTAGAGATAATTGAACTTGGAGCTCCCCTAAATTACCTTTAGCAATAGCATCCTGTAGTAAAGTGTATCCCTTTGCTGTCTTGATTTCCAAACCTGGAAGGTCATGACGCCCCCCCCCAAAAAAAACTCCTGAGCACATAGAGCACCTCTATTTAATGAAAATGAATACCAACCAAAAATGAGCCTCTTCGAGGTTATTCTAAGCTTTTAATTTTTTGCTACAATTTCTTGCTTATTGTGAACAGTATTGATTCGAGCATGAGAGATACAGCAGGCTCACGTTCAGCAGGCTGAGCAAAAGTGGTTCATTGCAAATTTAGGAGAAACAAATTTAGTTTTTCGCAGTGCTTTGGTCGAGTAACTCTATAGAGAATCCAAAAATTTGTTCTGGCTTCCTGTGCCCTGAAGTGGCTGCTCAATACCGTTGACTATAACAAGATGTTGGTGTAATTTCTTTATAAAATCTTAAAGAAATAGGAGGCGTATGACAACGGTAGCTAGTGTTGTTTCAGGAGAACATAAGTTGTGTGAGCAAGCGTTATTTGTAAATACACGTGGTTCAAGGTGGACTTCGGGTGTTGTAGATAAGCCCATAAGCGATTGGTCCCATGTACAGACCCGAGGTGTATTTGATCGTTCCTACAGAGGGATTCCTAATTCCATGTGCAAACAAGGTCTGCGTCTGCATGTTGATTTGTTGCATTTTTGCAGCTATCTTAGAAGTAAAGATATCCGTGATTATGCAGTTTCGACTTTTAATGATGGAGATTGCTGGGATAGGGATCGGGCATTTTCGATTACAGGAGTTGCTGTTACCAAAGAAATCTACGATAAAGTATTTAAGGATCATATAAGGGAACCGGAGGAACCGCAAGGTCCTAGATATATCTCCTTGGTAAACGAGAGGTCTCTTGTTGGAGATGGACCGGATGATTATGTTTCAGAAGATCAATGGGACAGGTATTGGGAAATTCTTGCTGAAAGAAAAGGGCGTGCATTGACGGAGACAGAAAAAGCATGGAGTGTTCCTTCTTTAAGTGCGTTGCGAGCAGTGTTAGCTTCAGATACCAAGCATTCCGCCACTCCCCCTTCGTCTGTCAAAGAGGAATCCTTTCGTAGCGCTCCCTCAGTTTCTGTTATGACTCAATCGCAGACAAGAAAGCCTAAGGATCATGTAAGGGAACCGCAAGGTCCGAGACATATCTCCTTGGTAAACGATGGAGAGGGGTCAGATGATTGTGTTTCGGGCGGTCAGTGGAACAGGTATTGGGAAATTCTTGCTGAAAGAAAAGGGCGTGCATTGACGGAGACAGAAAAAGCATGGAGTGTTCCTCTCTTAAGTGCATTGGAAGTAGTGTTAGCATCAGATGCCAACCCTTCTTCCGTTTCCTCTTCATCTGTCAAAGAGGAATCCTCTCGTAGTGCCTCCTCAACTTATGTTAGGACTCAATCGCAGACAAGAAAGCCTAAGGATGCAAGTCTTGAGGAACCCAAGTGATTGGCCAACTTTAGCAAAATGAGCCAAGAGTCCTTGGCTCATTTTAAAAAATATTTTGCAGGAGCTTTTGGAGTTTTGACGTTCGACTTGTAAAAACTTGTCTTAGTATGGTACGCTAACGAATGATCTAAGTTAAAATGGGTGTGTGCATGCGGGTAGCGTATTTAGGAGCGGGGACGTGGGGATTTTGTTTAGCCTCTCTTTTAGCTAGTAAAGGACATGCTGTGACATTGTGGACAGCAAATCCCGAGTTTTGTTCGCTGCTTGCCAAAAAGAGAGAACATCCTAAACTGGCTCATAGCAAAGCGCCGGCGAGCGTTGTGTTTACCAGTAATATCAAAGAGGCTATTGCAGATGCAGAACTTGTTGTCGAATCCGTCACTTCTTCCGGCATAAGACCTGTATTTGAACAGGTACTCACAGCGGGGGCTATTCATTGTCCTGTGGTGATCACCTCAAAGGGAATAGAGCAAAATAGTGGTCTTTTGCTTCCCGAAGTTGTAATGCAAGTGTTGGGAGAAGAACATCGTACTAAGATAGGATGTTTAAGTGGACCGAGTCATGCAGAAGAGGTCATAGAAAAGCTGCCTACATCGGTAGTTTGTTCCGCCTATGATGCGGGTACGATGAATCTTATTGCGGACACCTTTAATACTCCTTTTTTCCGAGTCTATCCCAACAGTGACATGAATGGCGTTGCCTTTGGCGGCGCTATGAAAAACATTATCGCAATCGCTTGCGGCATCTCTGATGGCCTCGGTTTTGGAGATAATACCAAAGCGGCTCTAATGACGCGCGGGTTGCATGAGATACGCAAGCTTTCAGTGACAAAGGGATGCAGACAAGAGACGCTCAATGGACTCTCTGGCCTTGGAGACCTGTGTGTGACGTGCCTTTCTAAATTAAGTCGTAATTATTCTTACGGCAGGCTCATTGCTGAAGGGTTAGATCCCATGTCTGCTAAAGAGAAAATAGGGATGGTGGTGGAAGGGGCCTATACATGTGTCTCTGCTTTGCAGCTAGGACAAAAAGCACATATAGCCGTGCCCATTACTGAAGCGGTATATTCTATCATCTATGAAGGGCTCAGCCCGCAGGATGCTGTCAGAGCCCTTCTTCAAAGGGCCATTAAAGAAGAGCATTTATGATGGAAGGATGCAAAGTAGTTTCTGCATTAGAGATGTCACACGTGGAAGGTCTAGCTTATGCAGAGGGCTTTTTGCAAGAGACATTCATGGAAAATGCCGGCATCTCCATTGCAGATAAAGTAGAAACATTTACGCGCGCTCATTCTCTTCCTAAGATAGTGACTCTTCTTGTGGGAAAAGGAAATAATGGGGGAGATGCGTACGTAGCAGGCACAAAGCTTTTGCAAAAGGGGTTTTCTGTCAGAGCGTGGCATATCTATTCCCTAGAACAGTGTGGTCCTCTTTGCCAAAAGCAGCACGAAAGATTTTCCCACGCTGGAGGCAGTGTTTCTTTTGTTCATAGGGAGCAGGAAATTGTCTTTCCTAAAGAAGGCGTTTTGCTCGATGGACTCGTAGGGACCGGTTTTCGAGGCAAGGCAGAAGGCCCTTTAGCAGAAACCATACAACAAGCGAATCTCTCCGGGCTTCCTATCCTCTCTATCGATATTCCATCCGGCCTTTGTGGAAATACAGGCAAGGTGGGGTCTGTAGCCATCCATGCCAGACAAACCCTTTTCTTAGAACTGCCCAAGATCGGCTTTTTCCTCGAAGAGGGATGGAATTATGTCGGAGAGTTAATCAAAGCAGAGTTTGGCCTTCCCCCTCAATTTTTAGACAAAGCGCGTGCAGAAGCTTTTTTACTGAGCAACTCTGTCGCCTCATCCCTTCCTCCTATCCGAAGAAATCGACATAAGTACCAGGCAGGCTATGCTCTATTTGTTGCTGGCTCCGATCTCATGCCGGGAGCGGCGCTCCTCTCCAGCTACAGCGCGCTCAAGGCCGGGGCTGGCATTGTTCGCTTATTTTATCCTATGGGATTGGAAACGGAGCTTAGCTCCGCTCCCTGGGAGCTGATTAAAGAACCGTGGGATATGTGCAGGGCAAAGAGGATCTTTGAAGAGCAAAAACGTGCTCATGCCATCTGCTTAGGACCTGGCCTTGGCAGAGAGAAAGCAGTAAAGAAGATGCT
>JAHFTP010000014.1 GCA_023265495.1 Chlamydiota bacterium | reverse complement strand
TGAAACACCGCCTACTTAATGAAAAATGCAAGGGGATCTAAAGGGGGCCAGCCCCCTTTAACCCCTCTGTTTTTTGGATGTTAGTTCTCTGTAGATTTTATAGTAAATACTTTATTAGGGAGAGGCTTTGTTTGTCTTGCCAGGGAGAAGTTTTCCTGGCATAATCGGTGCCTTTATTTTAGGGGAAGTCTGTGAAAAAGTATAAAGTGGTGACACTTGGCTGCCGCACGAATCAGTACGAGTCACAAGCCTACGTAGATCAGCTGTCCGCTCTAGGCTATGAGCCCGCAAGCGAGGGAGAAGTGGCAGACGTATGTATTGTCAACACTTGTACGGTAACAGAGTCTGCTGATAGCTCAAGTAGACATCAGATCCGCCTGCTAACTAAAGAAAACCCCGGAGCTCGTATCCTCATCACAGGATGTCTGGCAGAAAGGATTCCCGAAGAGATCATAAAGATGGAAGGCGTCTCTGATGTCGTCTCCAATAAAGAAAAAGAAAAACTTCTCGAAAGGGTTTTCCCGGGGGAGGATCTCCCGGAATTTGCCATTCGTCATTTCGATGCGCACACGAGAGCCTTTGTTAAAGTGCAAGATGGATGTAATTCCTTTTGTACCTACTGCATCATCCCTTATGTGAGGGGACGGTCTCGTTCTAGGAGAGTAGAAGACGTTGTGGCAGAAGTCAAACAGCTGGTTGCCAACGGCTATAAAGAGGTCGTTCTTACAGGGATCAATGTAGGCGATTTTGACGGAGCACCCCATCCAGAGGAGAGTAGTAAATCTTTGGCAGATCTGGTGCGAGCCGTAGATCAAGTAGAGGGCTTGCAGCGACTCCGCATCTCTTCCATAGATCCTGATGAGGTAAATGATGACCTCTTAGATGCCGTCATTCATGGAAAAAATACATGCCCTAGCATGCATATAGTTTTGCAGTCGGGGTCCAATGTCATACTTAAAAGGATGAATCGTAAATATACCAAGCAAATCTTTTGTGAGACAGTAGATAGACTGAAAAAAGCAGATAACGATTTTACTTTCACAACAGATGTCATTGTAGGTTTTCCCGGAGAGTCTGATGCAGATTTTCAAGATACACTTCAAGTGATGGAAAAAGTGCGTTTTGCTAAGGTGCATATGTTTCCTTATAGCGAGAGGGCCCGTACGAGAGCTGCTTTATTTTCCGGCAAGGTTTCTACAGCCACCATTTCTGAAAGAAAACGGATGGTTTTAGAGCAGGCGGAAATTTTTTCTTTTTCCTTGCGAGCAGAATATGTGGGAAGAACTATGCCCGTGCTGGTGGAAAGTGAGGACAAAAAAGAAAAAAATCTGTTCTCCGGCCATACGGCCAATTTCTTGCCTGTCCTCATCCGGTCAGATGCAGTCAAATCCAATGACTTAGTACAAGTGCAAATCATAGACAATAGCGCCGAAGCTCTGATCGGCAGGGTCGTCTTATGAAAATTGCCATAGCAAATCGCCTCTGCATTCTCTCTCACAGGCCAGGTACATTCTGTTTGTTGCCATTTTCTCTATGGAAAGTACAGATGTTCCCCGCAAAGATCGTGTTAGAACATCTAGAAAATAAGAAGACCCACACTCTCTATTTAGATGTAGAAGGCCCGGTAGACCCCTTTACCTTGGAGCAAGATCTAGAAAGAAAAGAGATACGAGTCTTTGGCGTAACAAAGAAAGGGTATTTTCGTGTGATCATCAAGCAAGAAGAAGGATCTCCATGCCTCATTTTTGAAAAAATTCCCCCGTCCGGGCTGACGGTCTACTTAGATCATGCAAAAGAAAAAATCGAGCTGACTAAAGGACAAAAAGTTTCTTTTTCTGAAAGGGACTTTTTTCTGCTTTGCCCCGCAGAGGAAAGATTGTCTCTTGGCATCCACAAAAAAGCAGATTGGCAGGAGATGAAAAAAAGAAAAAATCTAGCAGAGATTTTTCCTTTTTGGCTGCAGCTCGCCGGCAAGCTTCCTGCAAATAAGAGGGCGCTGCCCCATGTCGGGACATTGAGTTTACTGCAAAAGTGTGAAGAGCTCATAGAAAAGAAAAAGAGAAATGATGTCCTTGCTTCCTTTTTAACCCTATTTCAAGCTGCGTTTACAGACATCTTTGTCCCAAGAATCCAAGATGAGGAGTGGCAAGGGATTTTGCCTTGCCAGGAGATTGACGATACAATAAGTCCCCTTCCCATCTTGGTCGAGGGTGCCCGCCTCATACGTTCTATGTTTTTTCAAGAGGAGAGGGGCGTGTTTCATATTCTTCCCTGCCTTCCCACGGAATTCCATGCGGGAAGATTTATCCACATCCAGACAGAAGGGGGGAGCACTCTCCATATGGAATGGTCTAAAAAGCAAATCAAGAAAATCATTTATCATTCTAGTACGGATCATACTATCTGTCTCAAGCTACAGCCCGCGATAGAAAAGTTCCGAGTAAAAAAACATAGAAAAGATAGAGGAGCCGTTTTCTTTTCGGATGACCCTATACCATGTAAGAAGGGGGAGGTTTTTCTCTTGGATCGGTTCCAGAAGTAGCCTACTCGAAAGGGGGCTTTCTGAAAGTCTTTTTTCCCTTATGCTCATATAGATCCATTCTGGCTTGCTAGCGATTCATTTCCAGATACAGAATTGGGTGCCTCTGTGTGAGCTGACCCTATATCCCACTGAAATGATTACGTCCAGGTTGTAGTAGTTTACCTGATAATTTTTGCCGTCGGAGGCAGTTGTCCGGAATTTCCGGATAACTGATTCTTCAAATAGTTCCCCCTCTTTGAAAATGTTCTGTATGTGTTCAGAGATTGTTCGCTTGTCCTTATCAAATAGCTCACACAGTTGTGCCTGGCTCAACCAAACGGTCTCATCTTGCAGACGTACTTCGATTTTGGTTTGACCATTCTCTGTCTGATAAAGCAACAGGGAACTGTCTGTAGGGATCTTGTCCATCTTTTCCTTTGAGCAACTATTTCGATTAAGCGATTAGCATAGCTGTAAGTAGAAAAAATTTCTACCTTCACAAAGATCTGAAAAATGACTAGATCGGTTTCAAAAGCGAGTCTACTCGGAAGGAGGCTTTCTGAAAGTCTTTTTTTCTGAATGCGCCTTTTTCTCTTCTAAGATCTTCTGCTGAGAGCGCCTTGTCCTTCTGCGTTTTTGTCTTCGGATCTTCTCTCTTGCCTGCACTTTGGCAGAGAGGATCCCTTTCTTTTTTTCTTCGATGCGGTCGCAGAGCTCTTTCCTGGCGTAGTAGCGGTTCATTTCTCTTGATCGGTCCCTTTGGCATTTGATTTCCATGCCTGACGGTATGTGTTTTATATATACACAGGAAGAGGTCTTGTTGATTTTTTGTCCTCCTCTACCTGACCCTAGGATGAATTTTTCTATGAGGTCGTCCTCTCGAATCTCCAAAGACTCCATCCTTCTTACAAGATCTTCTTGCTTTTCCTTACTAATCATTGTTTTCCGGCTCAGTATAAGCTGTATATTTTAGGCAGAGGCCTTTGCATTTCTCTACGGGGTATTTGTCTGCAGCTTTTGTGAGTTTGTCGTGGGCGGCCTCTATTGGATCGATGCCTAGTAAATGGGATAGATGCAAGAGCACGATGAAAACGTCTCCGATCTCATCTCGGATTTCACTAAGGGCCAGCTTTTCTTGTACGAAGCTTTGCTCTTCGGTGAGCCATCTAAAATGCTCCATGAGCTCTCCCACTTCTACTCCGAGGTTCATGGCGATGTTTTTAGGGGAATGAAACTGCTCCCATTCCCTTTCCTTATAAAAAGAGAGCATACGCTCTACAAGAGCGCTGTGAGGAGAAGAAACTTCGGGAGCATATTGACTCTCATCGATATCCTTATATTCAATGGGAATATGATGTTCTTTGGCGTGGTGTATTTCGTCAGCGACGCCGACAGACTCTTCCCATCCGGGGAGCATGAGTACGACCAATCGGTCGCACCGGCTGAGCATGGAAAGATCATATTTTTTCCATGCGGTCCAGGTCCCCGGAATTCCTAAACGTATCAGGGGGATGTTATGGGTGAGGGGAGAATAGACATGAGTTCCTCCCTGCATGAGACTGCAAGCAATGCGGTTCACTAGACTAAGGCGTTTTTCCTTGATTTTAGGATCGGGATGAGAATAAGGACTTGCTAGGTAGACGAGCATGTGAGTTCCTCCGGCTTAAAGTTGTGAGTTTGCTCGCTACTTTTTCTTTAAGTCAATGGGAAAGAATTTCATGGATGCATTGCACAAATACGCGCAGTGTCGGATTCCTTTTCCCATTGAGCATTTCGTAGAGAGTAGAGCGAGCAATTCCCGTTCTCTCTGCAAACTCACTTTTGTTCACTGTTCTTAAATGTGCATCTAAAATTTCAATAACGCTATCAGGGTCATTTTCTTTAAAACTCTCAAAAATAGCTTGAACAATCAACTTCTCATTTTTTAATATTGAGGATGAGTCAAAGGGGGTAATCCCTTTTTTTGTCTTCAGTTTTCTGGGTTTTATTTAACATGGTTTTTTTGAATGGAAAAATTGTACTTATATACATTCAGTGAAAGGAGGGAGTAATGCAGGTGTGTCTTGGAGATGTCTCCCGCTCCGCTCCCCTTGTCTACCAAAGTTTCTCATCCTCCAAGCGGATATAACAGACATGTAAGTTGGAAGGAAGATAATGCCGACGGGTGTGTTGTGGAGGTCTTTACGGACCAGAGATGATTTTATTTTTGCTCTTTCCAATGCAGCTAAAGGCCATCGGGGGAGCGTGTGCGAAAGGCTGAGCCTTTCTAAAGCTTACTGTGTTTTTCTGATGCATAAAAAAATGGAACTTTCTTTGCAATTTTTTCTCCTTATGTCGTATACAACATTGTATCAAGAAAGGCGGGCCCTTTATGACAAATACGAGTTCCAATATAGCCGGTAAGAAACGAGGGAATGACTATCGACATGATCCTCATAGTATCTTGGGGATTCATCCTGTGGATGAATATACCAAGGTCATACGTCTGTGGAGGCCAGGAGCCGCTCAGATCTACTTGGAGGTGTTTGGCAAAGTAGTGGAGGCGGAGAGGGAAGATCCTTCCGGCCTTTTTTCGTATCGTGTCCCTGCCCACACCACAAATCAAGACTATAGAATCTATCACAGTAGCGGAATGATCGCACATGACCCCTATGGTTTTAGCAAGACAATCGGAGAGTTCGATCTCCACCTCTTTTCAAGGGGAGTGCACTATAAGCTCTATGAAATGATGGGTGGCAGAGTATGTGAGCATCAGGGGGTGAGAGGATGTAAGTTTGCTCTATGGGCGCCTTCTGCCGGCCGGGTTTCTCTCGTTGGAGATTTTAACCATTGGGATGGACTCATCAACCCATTGAGAAGTATAGGTGGGGGTATTTGGGAGATTTTTATTCCGGGATTAAATTCGGGCGAGCGGTATAAGTTTGAGATCGAGACCTGCAACGGTTTTGTGAAGGCTAAGGCAGATCCCTACGCACTCTATAGCGAGCTGAGGCCTAATACCGCTTCTATTACCTTTGATGTGGATGCTTATGAATGGAAGGATGCGGGCCGGAGGGCAAGGACTTTGCATGAGCCCCTAAATATCTACGAGGTGCACTTAGGCTCTTGGAAAAGAGATAACGGCGCCTTCCTAAACTATAGGGAGATCGCCCATGCCTTAGCAGACTACTGCTCGGAGATGGGCTTTACCCATGTGGAGCTCATGCCCATTGCAGAGCATCCTCTCGATGAGTCCTGGGGCTATCAGGTTACAGGGTTTTATGCCGTTACCAGTCGTTTTGGGACGCCGGCCGATTTTCAATACTTTGTCGACCACTTGCATCAAAAAAATATTGGGGTCATCTTAGACTGGGTAGCCGCCCACTTCCCCACCGATGATTTTTCCTTAGCGCAATTCGATGGGACAAGTCTCTATGAACATGCAGACTCCAGGAAGGGATTTCATCCTCATTGGAATACTTGTATTTTTAACTACGGCAGATTTGAGGTGAGTAACTTCCTGCTTGCGAGCGCCCTTTTCTGGCTAGATAAAATGCATGTGGACGGCCTGAGGGTAGATGCCGTCGCCTCCATGCTTTATCTAGACTATGGAAGGGAAGAGGGCGAGTGGATCCCCAACCCTCATGGAGGAAGAGAAAATCTAGAGGCGATAGAATTTATCAAACACTTGAATTCCGTTGTCCATGAGAAATTTCCCCAAGCATTAGTCTTTGCTGAGGAGTCTACGTCTTTTACCGGAGTGACGCATCCTTTAGAGGGAGGAGGGCTTGGCTTTGACATGAAATGGAATATGGGATGGATGAACGACACGCTCAGCTATTTTAAGACGGACCCTTTGTTTAGACATTATCATCATGATAAGCTCACATTTGGCCTTATCTATGCTTTTTCTGAAAAGTTTATCTTAGTACTCTCCCACGATGAAGTAGTCCATGGGAAGGCAAGCCTTCTCTCCAAGATGCCAGGAGATGACTGGCAAAAGTTTGCAGGTATGCGTCTCTTATACAGCTACATGATGTGTCAGCCTGGTAAGAAGCTCCTCTTTATGGGGGGGGAGATAGGCTCCTGGCAGGAGTGGTCTTGTAAAGAAGAGCTGCCCTGGTATCTTCTCGCCTACGATAGGCACAAGGCCCTGCAGACGATGATCCGTGAGATCAACCACTTTTATCAAGGGCAGGAACCTCTTTGGCAAAGAGATTTTGACGATAGCGGCTTTGAATGGATCGATTTCTCCGACCGTAAAAATGGGGTGATCAGCTATTTGCGCAAGGCAGAGGGAAGGTGTCTTGCCTGTGTACACAACTTCACTCCTTCCTATTTCTCCGAGTATTTTATTCCCCTAAAGAATGTCGTGGAGGTGAAAGAAGTATTCAATACAGATAGAGAGGAATATGGGGGTTCCGGTAAAGTAGGCCGTGGCGTCCACATACATAAAGATCCGGAAGGAAGGGTGCCTGGATTTGCCACGCAGCTATCTCCTCTTGCCACCATGATATTTGAGGTGCAGTTTTGAAAAATGTAACTTATAGAGATTATGAGGCTCTTATCGAAGAAATTCGAGAGCACGACAGACTCTACTACGTAGAAGCCACCCCAAAAATCACGGACTATGCTTATGATCTTCTCCTCAAGCAGGTAGAAGAGATAGAACGTCTCCACCCCGACTGGGTCCAAGCTACGTCCCCTACACAGAGGGTGGGCGATGCCTTAACAACGGGATTTAAGCAGGTGACGCACAAAGTCCCTATGCTTTCCCTAGCCAACACCTATTCGCAAGAAGAGATCGAAGACTTTGTAAAGCGGGTGCATAAGTGGTTGGGAGTGACTCACGTCACTTTCTGTGCCGAGCTGAAAATGGATGGCGTGGCCGTTACTGTACGCTATGAAAAGGGGGTGTTTAGCAGGGCCATAACGCGTGGAGATGGAAAAAAAGGGGATGATGTCACGGCGAATGTGAAAACGATCCGGTCTCTTCCTTTACAGCTTACGGGGGGAAATATTCCGGACATACTCGAAGTGCGTGGTGAAGTGTATATGACTCGGCAGGTGTTTCAAGAGCAAAATCAGAGAAAAGAAGAAATGGGGGAGGATCTTTGGGCCAACCCACGCAACGCAACGGCAGGATCACTTAAGCTGCTCGACCCCAAAGAGGTGTTTTTGAGAAACCTTTCTATCGTTTTTTATGGAGTGGCAGAGACCTCAATGTCATTGCATTCTCAATATGAGTGTCATCATGTTCTTGAAGTCTTAGGTCTTCCCGTCTTTGATCACGACCACAGAGCCCTGTGCAAGAATGGGGAGGAGATTTTACAGTTTGCTCGCGCCATAGAAAAGAAAAGACATGAGCTTCCCTATGACATCGATGGGGTAGTTGTGAAAGTAGATCAGCTCAAATTACAAGATGAGCTCGGAACAACGGGGAAATCTCCCAGGTGGGCTGTAGCCTATAAATTTGCTCCAGAGCAAGCTAGGACAAAGATCTTGGACATCACTGTGCAGGTGGGAAGGACGGGTGTGTTAACTCCCGTTGCAGAACTCGAGCCTGTTTTACTTGCAGGAAGTACGATTTCCCGTGCTACGCTCCATAACCAAGAAGAAGTAGCAAGAAAAGGTGTTCGTGTTGGGGATGTAGTCATTATTGAAAAAGGGGGAGATGTTATCCCCAAAGTGGTGGAAGTAGATGTAAGCAAACGTCTCCGAGATTCTTCTCCATGGAAGATGCCCCACTCTTGCCCTAGCTGTGGATCGCATGTGCTTCATCAGGAGGGAGAAGTAGCTGTACGATGTTCCAATACCAAAAAATGTCCTGAGCAAAATTTACGAAAAATCATTTACTTTGCAAGCAAAGATGCAATGGATATTGGGCATATGGGAGAAAAGGTAGTCGAACAACTTGTGAGAAAAGGGTTTGTAAAAAGCCTCTCAGACATCTATCGCCTGACAGAAAAACAGCTATTTGAGCTCGAAGGGTTTAAAGAAAAATCGGTACGCAACCTCTTAGATAGCATCGACGCATCTCGTCATCCAACTCTTGCCAGGTTTATTTTTGCTTTGGGGATAAAATACGTAGGGGAGGGGACAGCAGACCTGCTAGCTCAGCAAGCTGGAGACATACAAAGGCTTTCTCAGATGAGCCAAGAGGAGCTTTTAGAAATTGATGGAGTAGGGGGGAAAGTAGCCGATGCTGTTGTCGAATTCTTTGCAGACGCTAGCAATAAAGAAGAGATAGAGTCTCTTTTGCACTTGGGAGTGAAGCCGCAGTCTCCTAAAAAAGTGACTAACACGGATCATCTTTTTTATGGAAAAACCTTTGTTCTTACAGGGGCGTTAGAGTCGTTATCTCGCTCTGACGCCACGGAACTCATTAAGGAAAGAGGAGGCAAGGTATCCGGCTCTGTCAGCGCTCAGACGGACTACGTGCTAGTAGGGGAGGAGGCCGGCTCGAAACTAGATAAAGCAAAAAAGCTGCGTGTTCCGCTCCTTACAGAAACACAATTTAAAGAGATGCTATAGGCTAGGCTACAAAGCAAGATACGTTAAGTCGAAAGAGCTTTTTGTCAGGGGCTTGGAGGGAATGTCTTTTCTTAAGCAATAAAGTGACGGGGAAGGGGTGACCTTGTAGTTTGCCTGGAAGAAGGTAATATTCTCGAAGCTCGTGGAGCTCGAGGCATTCAAGCTCTAAAAACCAAGCCTTTTCTGTGAGAGAATCCGATTCTGTCACTGCCTCAAAAGCTCCCCTTACAGAGAAGGGAATCTCTTTGCCGATTTCTTTTTCTATCCCCAAATTCTTACATTTATGCGTTTCTGATGGAAGGGTAATAGGACACTGTATCCCTAAGGGGTGATAGATATATTCATGCGTATGTTGTCTAAACTCTTGGTGGGGGACAAGAAAGGGTAATAGTTTTTCTGCCTGGTAGGAAGGTGCGATATATAAGTAGAGCAGTCCACTTGGATCCATTTTGATGATTCCTTTTTGAGGGAGGCTCTTTGCAACAAAGGAAAGAATCTTTTCCTGATTTTGAAGGACAGATAGACTTTCGCCCTGGCTATCCCGTAATAGACAGGGTGGAGTATCTTGATCGAGCAATGTAGGCTCCCCGGCTAGGAATAAACATCTGGGGGCTTCGTGCGAGGTAAAAGGAGGCTCCGGCAGCTGATAGACATGGAGCTCTCTAGGGGGGCAGATGTCGTGGATGTCTAGCTCATAAGGCTCAGAAAATGCCTTATCTAGTAGAAAATCCACCCCCTCTGACAGAAGAAATTGGCATTTTTTCCATAAAGAGGCTTGGGCTAACCATTTTTTTCTGCTTTGGACGGAGTGCTCCTGGAAAATGTTTTGCGCTCTGGTGGCGGTAGGGATGGAAAAATAGGGAGTAATGACATCTAGGCAAGGGGGCTCTTCAACCCTTCTAGTTGCAACGGGAATGGTCTTTGTTGCATGGAAGGTGAAAATTTCTTGTAATCCATTAATAGGACTGAAAATTGTTTTTGTCATTATAGTAATCTTATAGGTTGCCTTAGAGGTATTATAGAGGGAAAATCTTTTCTTTACCATTTTAAAGATTATTTATGTATAAACAAATACTAGAAGTATATAACTAGCTAGGAGTCAGTATGAGAGCACTGAAAATGAAAGCCTCATTAGTTGGGGCTGTAATTGTTTTTTTATGGTCTTGGTTTTCGTGGGTGGCAGTAGGAGTTCCTGCAAAAACATTTAAAGATCCAGCAGCCATGGTCGAAGCCTTTAAGGAGAATGCCCCAGAAAATGGAGTGTATATGCTCCCCTCTATGGGACGGGATTCAGATAGAGCCTTTGCAGAAAAACTCTATATGGAAGGCCCTGTTGTCCATGCAGCCGTGGAGGCACATGGCATGAGACCTGTAGGGCTATCTATGGTATTTGCTTTTATCACACAATTTATCGGTGCCTACGCCATCACATGCCTTCTGCTGAGAACCAAAGGACTGAAATATGGAAAGAAGGTTCTTTTCATCACAGGCGTTGGTTTCTTAGTCGCTTGGCTAGGCGTTGTTCCGGGATGGATCTGGAAAGGATTTTCCCCTGCCTATTCGATCTTTCTTATTTTAGATATTATCATTGCTTGGTTCTTAGCAGGACTTGCAATGGCTAAAGTTCTAAGAAAATCTTAACAAAACGAAAAGGCCTCCTAGAACAGTGAGGGGGCCTTTTTCTTCTATGAAACTACACATAAGCTTGAAGGGCGCTCACAAGAAGTGACCAGATCTCCAATGAGAGTTTGGTGGCTGAAGCTATGCACTTTTATCCGTTGTAATGTGCCGATCATTGCATCGTCGCCGGTGAAAACGACATTCTTCCAGCACCTTGTTCTACCCTTAATAAGATGTTTTTCTTCTCTAGCTCTTCTTTCCACAAGAACTTCTACTTCTGTACCGAGAAGGGCATTTCTCTCTTCCGTACAAATGGTGCTGTGTAAGGTGAGAAGCCTTTGGAGCCTTTCATTTTTGACCTCTTCGGGGATGTCATCTTTCCAACGGAAAGCAGGGGTGCCTTTCCTTGCGCTGTATGCAAAAATAAAGGCGACAGAATAGCGTATCTGCTCAAACACATCAAAAGTCTCTTGAAATTCTTCTTCTGTCTCTGTAGGGAATCCCACGATGATATCTGTGCCGAGAGACACATCGGGAACAATTTCTCTTAGTTGAGCTACTTTTTCTAGATAAAGCTCTTTTGTGTAGATCCTATGCATTTTCTTTAGGATCCTATTTGAGCCTGCCTGGATAGGGAAGTGGACAAATTCACAAACGGAGGGCAGGTCGCGTATGGCATGCATAAGCTCTGTTGTGATGTCAACCGGATGGCTTGTCATGAAGCGAACCCTTTCTAATCCGCTAATCTTATCTAGTTGGTAGAGGAGGTCGTGAAATAGGGTGCTCCACTCACGCCGGTCTTTCCCATAGCTGTTTACATTTTGTCCTAAGAGGGTGATCTCCTTATACCCTTTTTGGACAAGGAGCTTACACTCTTCTATGATGCTCTCCGGGGAGCGAGAGACTTCTTGTCCCCTCGTATAGGGAACGACGCAATAGGTGCAAAATTTGTCACAGCCGCGAATGATGGAGACGTAAGCTTTAACGGGATCCTCTCTTTTTGCGATGAGGTAGTCTAAATTTTCCTCAAAGGCGTCATCCGTTTTTATGGTTTGGCGGCCCGTTTCTAATACTTCATCTAACACTTGATTCAAATTGCTGATGTTATTCGTCCCTAAAACAAAGTCGATATGAGGCAGCTTTCTAAATAGGGAGTCCTTTTTGGCGTTGGCCATACACCCGGTAACTCCAATGACGCTCCGTTTTGTTTTGCATCTGCCCAGCTGTCCTAGCTTGCCCATGACTTTCCTCTCCGCCAGGTCCCGGATGGAGCAGGTGTTAAAAATAAGGAGGTCTGCGTCCTCTTCTTCTTCGATTTTTCGAAGGCCGCGTTTCTCTAGCTGCCCGATCATGATCTCTGAGTCGAGCTCATTCATCTGGCATCCGTAAGTTCTTATAAAAAAAGTGTTTAGCTGTCTCATAGTCATCTTATTGAAAAAAAGATTTTTGAGGCGAAGTTTACTTGAAATGCCCATCTTTTGGCAAGGGAACTTATGCTTTGTTCATTTGCATATAGTAAGAGGTGATTGAGTATATATGGCTTATTATCAGTCAAATAGGATTTATCTGAAAGGGCGTTATTTAGAGTAAAACATTTTGCTGGGGGACCCCGGCCTTAGAGGTAAGTGGGAGCTTTTCTTTTTTCTTTTGATGGTTCAATAAATGCATTGGCAAAAAACAGGTGAAGTTGTATCCTCTTGTCTTTATTTAATTAAAGTTAACGAGAAATTTTTTAGGCAACATCATGAAGAACGCAAAGAAAAATACGAGTATTCTCCTCACTAAAGAAGAAGCTGTTTCCGCGAGGAAGTGGTTTATATTAGATGCCGCTGGCAAGACTCTTGGTCGTTTTGCAGCTGAGGTGGCAAAGATACTACGAGGAAAACACAAAGTCACTTTTACCTCTCACGTTGATACGGGAGATGGAGTAGTTGTGATTAATGCAGAGAAAATTAAGGTAACCGGCGCAAAAGAAGCGCAGAAAATCTATCGATACCATACAGGCGCTATGAGTGGAATGAGAGAAATCCCCTATCGCGTTATGAAAGATAGAAAGCCTGACTATATCATACGCCATGCTGTGAAGGGGATGATGCCAAAAACTCGTCTTACTGAAGCACAAATGAAAAAGCTAAGAATATATGCTGGAGAGAAACACGATATGCAGGCACAAACACCTGCCATAGCGTCCATTTAAACATTTTGAAGGGTTGAGATTTACTATGCAAAAAGAAACAATTGGTGTCGGAAGAAGAAAAACTGCGGTATCCTCCGTTCGTGTTAGACCGGGATCGGGAAAAGTGGATGTAAATGGAAAGAAGTTCGAAGAGTATTTTCCAAGCACTCTCCAAAGAGACACAATACTCGCTCCTTTTAAGACGAGTAACTTATCTTTTGATAAGTATGATCTTATTGTCAGAGTAAAAGGTGGGGGAATTGAAGGCCAAGCAGTGGCTACCCGCCTCGGAATTGCCAGAGCCCTCGTCCAAGATGATGAAGAAAGAAGACCCGAACAAAAAGTAGCCGGTTTCTTAACAAGAGACTCTCGTAAGAGAGAACGTAAGAAATACGGACGCGCTGGTGCGAGAAAACGCTTCCAGTTCTCCAAACGTTAAGATTTTACGATACTTTTTTCTCCCTCTTATGCCCTTAAAGGTTGCTCCTTTAAGGGTTTTTTTGTCCATGCAAGAACATCTGGAAACTCCTAGGCTAAAGCCTATTCACGTTCTTGCGCATCAATCCAATTTTTTAACTGATCTGGAGTAACGCCAAGACCGGCAATCCGGATCAGATCTATTCCTGTTAGGTCTTCTCTAATATCTTCGATGAAAGCGTCTTGATCTTCTTTTTCCACTAGTTGAACCGTTTTAGAAGAGATGTATTCCTCTAAGACTTTTCCCACTAGCTCGTTCAAGATGATATCGCGAATAATAGCTCTGCGCTGCTGTCTATAGCGTACGCGTATCTCATCAAATCCTATGGATTTCACGGTTGAGTCATATTGCGCACAAGTTCGCATATAGGAGAATACATATAAGTCGAGAAGTGGATGTATGTCTTGTAACTCATAAATAGCTAGTACTGCAGAAATATAATCTTCTCTTTCCACATCATTAAATGACAAAGGAACCAAATTATTTTTAATAAGAGAAATGTTCGCACAGAGACGTGCAGTGCGTTTATTTACATCTAAAAAAGCTTGTAAATAGGTGATATGAACAAGTAAGAATAGGCTCTGTTCATAGGGATCTTCAATTAAGGAAGCTTTGTGAATAATAGTATCGAGGCAGGTTTGTAATTGGTTAGGGTTTTCAAAGGGGATATAAGTGGACCCTCCTATGCGAACTCCGTAGTCTCTAATTTTTCCCGCATAGCGAAACTCTAGCAATCCATCGGAGAGAAGATAGTGTAGCGTAAAAATGGTTTGATGATTCATTCCCAATCTAGGTGCATTATCTACCAAATAACGAATGGCCTCTTTATGATTTAAAATCATAGTTCTCTCTTCGTCAAGTTTTCCTTCAGCACTAGATCCTTCAAGAAGAAGCTTCTGGGTGTCTAGCAGAGAATAGGTGTTGCCTTCTAGCCTTGAAGAATTGTAGGACAGATCGATAAGCAAGCGATTAAAAATTTGATGCGCATAGGTTCCGGCAGGGTCTTCCAGTTTAGAGCGTTTGCCTGCTTTGTGTAGTTGGTGTCTTAATTCTAAAGGAATGTAAAAAGTGCTATTGGGCTCATAGCTATTTACCCAATCATCTTTGTATGTGACAGGAGCTCTTTGGTAAAGCGGTAGTCGTACTTTCTCAAGTGTTTTTTCACTCTCCAGTCCAAAACAACTACTGACAGTGCCGGTGTGGCGACTAGCTCGTTGGATGACTTTATATCTGGTAGCGCGCTTCTTTCCGAGTTTCTCAACTAGTCCTTCTTTTACCATCTCAGAAAGCCAACGCCTTACACTCCTTTCAGGATAATTGCCTCCCAGTTTTGCAAGTAATTCTTGCAAACTGATAGGTTCTGCCTCCTGACTGACCTGGTGCAATACGGCCAGTTTCTTAGCTCTGGACTGCATATATTTGTCCTATTTACCCTTATACGGCCAATTTTATCTGAAATACGGCCAAATCTCAAGGTTTTTTGGCCGATAACAGATTTTTTTGGCCGATAACTAAAATGAATAAAGTTTTTGGTATTTGCCATTTAGGTAGCTGAGGAAAGCCGTCTCATCTAGGGGTTTCCCGGTAATTTTTTTGATCAGATCGGAGGGGGTATATTGCCGCCCATATTGATGGATATGTTCTTTAAGCCATAGACGGATAAAGGATAAATCCCCCTTTGCTACCCTCTCCTGCCAGTTAAAATGCTCCTTTTCGAAGACGGTGAAAAACTGGGCTGCGTAAAGATTGCCTAGGGCATAGGTAGGAAAATATCCTATTCCTCCCATCGCCCAGTGGATGTCTTGCAGACATCCGTCTTTATCTGACTTAGGGGAGAGAGAAAGGTATTCTTTCATCTTGGCATTCCAAGCGTCTGGCAGCTCTTGTACTTTAAGAGAGCCGTCGATGAGGGCTTTTTCTAGTTCGAAGCGTAGGATGACGTGGAGACAGTAGGTAACCTCGTCCGCTTCAACGCGGATGAAAGAGGGCTCTACGTGGTTAATAGCTCTATAAAAGTCTTCTAAGCTCACAGAAGATAGCTGCTCAGTAAATTCTTTTTGCAGCTGGGGATAAAAATGCTTCCAAAAGGGTAAACTCCGCCCCATGCGCGTCTCCCAAAATCGAGATTGGCTCTCATCAACACCTAGTGAGACCGATTCGCAAAGAGGTGTTCCGTAGTACTCTATCGGTAGTTGCTGATTGTAGATGCCGTGGCCCCCCTCATGGATGACGGAGAATATATTGCTCGTTAGATGTTCCGTGTGGACCCGTGTTGTAAGGCGCGTGTCCGTAGGGTGTATGGGCACACAAAAAGGATGAGAGGTAATATCTAACCTGCTGGTCGCATCGGAAAAGCCCATGCCTTGCAATAGGACATGGGAAAAACGCATCTGCTGAGCGAAGCTGTAGTGTTTATAGAGAAAATCGTGAGGCGCTTTAGGCTTGGCTTGGATTTGTGCTACAAGAGACGTCAGCGCCGGCTGCAGCCTCTGAAATAAAGGAGAGAGAAACGACACTCTCATGTCCGGTTCATAGAGGTCTAAGAGGGCGTCGTACGGATGCTCTCGGTAGCCGAGGAAATCTGCTTTTTTTCTGCAAAGCGTTACAATCTTTTCCA
>JAHFTP010000149.1 GCA_023265495.1 Chlamydiota bacterium | reverse complement strand
CATCAGAACGGGTTCTGTGTATTTTAAAGGCAGAGCTCTCATGGTAAAAAATAAGCTCTATCTGATGGCGATGGAATGCGAGATGCAACACTATGATGAAGGCAGCTATAACACCTTCGTTGAGTCATTCATGCTAGCCCAGTAAAAAAAAGCCCTCTTAAACGAGGGCTTTTCACTTTTTAGAAGCTGAGACCAAAAAAGGCTCTGCCATAAGGGGCAGAGTCAAAGTGGTAATATTTGGGATGGTGGTTGTGAGAGTCTTTGATCAGAAGCCATCCGCCAAAGTTCCATCCGGCTCCGATGCCAAAGATGATGAAGTTGTTTTTATCAAATTTGACTTCCCATTCCACACCTGTAGAGTAGACTTCAAAGATCCCATTTTCATATCGTCCCACGCCACCATGAATCCTTCTAGGGAAGCGATAGGGTCCTCCAAAGGACATGACAGCTATTGATGTAAACCAGTTTTTGCTGAAGTTGTAGTTGAGGGAGGCATCCAAGGGGAAAACAGCTTTTAGCTCCCACTTGCGGTTGCATTTCCAGTCAAAGCCCAGGATCGGAAGAAAGTATCCGTTCATTGCCCCATAATACCCGTAAAATCCGATATGTAGTCCTACGGATTCAGAATACTGATTGCGTCCCCAGAGCATCCCATAGTATACGGCGGACTGGCCAAAGTTCCATGTCCTCGTATCGACAATCGTTCCGCCTGTCATTACCCAGCGCCACTTTTCTAAAGAGTGGGAGATCCAGGCGAGCGATAGAAGCCCATATGTGTAGTTGTCATCGGTAAATCGGGGATTCTCTTCCCAATGGATCCTGGTATAGTTCACTCCTACCTGCGCCGTAAGGGAGTTCTCTGTATTTAAAAAATGGGAGTAGAAAAGGTTCCCATAGCCTTCTCCATAGTGGAGATGAGATCCTTTGGCCGGATGCGTCGTCACTTCTGCACCCGCTACTTGGGCGTAGTTGCCTGTAATATGCCAGGGATGTTTTTCATGGACAAATCGATAGTCTGATGCAAAAGAATCACTGCAGAGTAAGCCACCCATACAGGCGGCCAAGGATAAAAGAGGGGTTTTCACAGGTCCTATCTCCTTTTGTAAAAAAAGTGATCATAGCGATTAGCGCTATTTATGAAAAGAGCAGCGTTTTTTCTCCTCCTAGCATGCGTAGGAGCTCTTTTTCTCTTTCTTTGCCGGAGAGCTTTTCTAGGTGGGCTATGGTCCTCCCTTCTGTCTCTCTTTTATAGACATGTATGTGTTCCCCTGCTTTTATCGCTACTTGTGGAAAGTGGGTAATGCAGATCACTTGCCTGTGCGTAGAGAGTTTAAGCATTTTTTCTGCGATGCGCGTGGCAGTCTCTCCCCCGACATTGGCATCGATCTCATCGAAAATAAGAGTGGAGGAGCTGTTTTTGCCGGCAAGTAAGATCTTGATGGCAAGGAGCAGGCGAGATAGCTCTCCGCCGGAGGATCCGTCCTTCACAGTGACGGGATGCTCTCCAATATTTGCTGAAAGCCAGAACTGGACTTTGTCTGCACCGGCAGGTCCTCTTTCCTGCGCAGAAACCTCTATCGTTATCTTTGCGCCGTTCATATTCAGCTGGCTGATTTCTTCTGTTAACGCTTTTTCATATTGAATTGATGCTTGTCTCCTTTTTTCTGTGAGGGCCAAAGAGCGTTTTTGCAGTTTTTCTTCCGCGTCGAGGAGGTCAGCCTCTGCTTGGAGCAGCTGCTCTTCAATGGAGGCAAAAGACTGGAGCTTCTGCCGGAGCTCTTCCGTTTTTGTCTGTATTTCTACAAAAGTGGATCCATATTTTTTCTTGATCTTATTCAATAGGTCTAAGCGCTCTTCTAAAGCAGTGAGCTTGTGTGGGTCTTGTTCTAATCTATCTAGCTGTTTGCTTAAGAGGTGATCTACTTCTTGCAAGGCGATAATCGATTCCGTAAGAAGGGCTTGGCACTCAGAGAATACGGGATGGCAAGAAGATAGGTTTTCACAGAGGTTTTTATAGTGAGAAAGGGAGGGGATGATCTTTTTCGGGGGAGAGGAAAAAGCCCCTACAATCTCTCCAATCTTTGCAGAGATATCTGCAGCCTTAGAAAAGAAGGTGTATTCTTCAAGAAGAGTTTCCTCTTCTCCTTCTTTCCATGAGGCCTCTTCGATCTCGTAGAGCTGTCTTTTGCTTAGGTCTATCTCAAAGGCCTTTTTTTCATTTTTCTCCTTCAGATGGAGAAGGTTCTGCTGGCAGAGTTTCTGTTTTTCGTAAAGCAGAGAAAATGCTGCTACCTCTTCTTCTAAAGAACCAAATAGATCTAATAGGTGCCTTTGCATCTCCAGAGAACGGATCTCGTGATACGAGTGCTGGCCAATAATTTGTACAAGATAAGGGCTGATCCTTTGTAACAAGGCAACAGAGACCATCTGATTGTTGATAAAAGCTCTGCTTTTTCCCTCTGTCGATATCTCCCTGGAGATAAGGAGGTCCTCCTCTTCTAAGCAGATGCCGCTCTCTTGCAGGATTGCCTTCACAGGGGCTATGTTGTCGATGCAGAAGGAGGCTTGTACAAAGCCTTTTTCGTGGCCTTTACGTACTAAGGAGCTATCCGCCTTTTGCCCTAAAAGGAGGTGGATCGACTGGATAAGGGCTGTTTTCCCGGCTCCCGTCTCTCCGGTGATGCAGGTGAGCGCGCCGGCAAAGGAGACCTCACACGAGTCGATGAGCACCAAGTTTTTTATGGTTAGCTGCTTAATCATGCAAAATAGAATCTTTTGTTTTAAAGTGGAGCTTACCTAATTTCTTTAATGCATCTTCCCCGTGGATGGCAACAATTTTTTTTCCTTTTTCTATGACTAAGGAGGAGGCCCCTTTAGGTAACTCTATCTGCATACTGTTTCCCAGCGTTTGCAGCCCCTCTAAAAAGGCGGCTCTCGCAAGTATCGATGCGGCGGCTACGACGACATCTTCTTCCCCGCGAAACCTCTGCACCAGTTGGACAGGTATTTTTTTTCTCTCCAGCATCTGTTCCATGAGCTGCGCCGGAGCAAACTGGTCTAAGATGGCCTTGCTGCAGTGCGTTTCTTTCACCAAGTCTTCAAGTACGGTGCTATGCGCCCAGGCGAGCATCCGGTTTAAGTTGTGGAACTTTTCGTAGAGGTTATTATAGGTCTCCGGAAATAAGCGAAGAATCTTATGAGGACACTCTTTCTTTATTTTGTAGCTTATGTCGAGCACAGACTTATCACTCATCTTTTTGCTGTCTTTCACTCCAAAGGAGATAAGAGCTTTGATCTGCTCTTCCTTTGCACAGCAGCCAGCAATACAAAGAGGACCGAAAAAATCTCCCTTTCCGGCTTCATCGAGGCCGATTCTCTCCGTGAGATCGAGCTGGGCATGGGGGTATGAATAGGAGAGGTTTTGTAAGATTTGCGGCTCTAGATAAAAAGAGAGGAACTCTCCCTTATCTTTTCCTTGGACTGTGATCTTTCCACTTAAGTACAAAGTGCAAGACACTCCCTTTTTCACAGCAGCAAAGTACGTATGCGGCGGCTTTGTCAGGGTGAATCCTTGGTCTGTCAGGTCTGCTTGCAACTTTTCTGCAAGGGAGACGTCGATGGTAGCTACGAAGCAAGAGGGATTTTCTTTTGGTGGCATAATTTCTTTTTTTTCTTCCATTTTCTCATCAGCTTTCAAAAAAAACAAGAAGAGTTTCTTTTTATCTAATCCTTCCATTTGGTAACATGTACTAAATCGGGAAGAGTTAAAAAAAAAGATTCTTTCTAAAAATATTGTGTTATATAAGGCAAGCGTCATGTACTTGCTTAGGAGAAAAAAATGAGTGAAGAGCTAAAGCGAATCGGCGCCTTCTTTAAATCTAAGCGCAAAGAGCTAGGCCTTTCCTTGAAAGAAGTGGAAAACACCACCTCTATTCGGTCAGGGTATCTCGAAGCCATAGAAGAGGGGAGTATCTATCAATTTATAGCCGGGGTGTATGCCCAAGGTTTTATGAAGCAATATGCAAGCTTTTTAGGGCTAGACTTTGAGTCTCTCGTTAGGGAGTATCCTCATGCATTTAAACTGCAAGCAGAAAAACATGATTTTGCCTACGGGATAGGCACATTAGAGGTGAGGGGAAGCATGGGAGGGGGAGTGAAATGGTTTCCCAACCTTCTCTGGGCTTTGGCTGTTTCTGTGATTATCGTCTTAGCTTGGTTTTTAGCTAAGTATCTCGGCGTCCTATAATCTTTGAGTAAGGAAACATTGTTGCATGGCCTCGCACTCTTTTACTAATCGTTTGATTCATGAAAAGTCTCCCTACCTTTTGCAGCACGCGCATAATCCCGTTGATTGGTACCCGTGGGGGAAGGAAGCTTTTGACGTAGCAAAAGAGCAAGACAAACCCATCTTTCTTTCGATAGGCTATGCCACGTGCCATTGGTGTCACGTGATGGAGCGCGAATCTTTTGAAGATGAAGAAACGGCCAAGCTGCTCAACGAGGTGTTTGTCAACATTAAGGTAGATAGGGAAGAGCTGCCCGAAGTAGATAGCCTCTACATGGAGTTTGCCCAAGTTTTGATGTCTTCTTCTGGTGGGTGGCCTCTTAATGTGATCCTCACCTCTGATTGCAAGCCTTTTTTTGCTGTGACCTACCTCCCCCCTAC
>JAHFTP010000148.1 GCA_023265495.1 Chlamydiota bacterium | reverse complement strand
TCGGCTCCTAAGACAAAGCAGAAACTAGAAAATCTAGATCAAGTAGACCCGAAGCTTTTGGAGACATTTGCGCGGCTTGGTATTCCACTTGATGAACAAAAGCGCCTTACCAATGTCGCGGTAGATGTAGTTTTTGACTCGGTATCGCTTGGAACCACTTTTCAAAAGACGTTAAAAGAAGCGGGTGTCGTTCTCTGTTCTATCTCTGAAGCGGTGCACCTGTATCCGGAGCTGCTAGAGAAGTATTTGGGCAGTGTCGTGCCGATTGGGGATAACTACTTTGCGGCGCTGAACTCTGCTGTATTTTCTGATGGGTCGTTTGTGTATGTGCCAAAGGGGGTGCGCAGTCCTATTGAGCTATCGACGTACTTTAGGATTAATGATAAAGAAAGCGGGCAGTTTGAAAGGACGCTTATTATTGCAGAGGAAGGCTCCTACGTCAGCTACTTGGAGGGGTGTACCGCTCCTGCCTATGATAATAATCAGCTCCACGCAGCTGTTGTAGAGCTCGTCGCCATGGAAAGAGCGGAGATCAAATATTCGACAGTACAAAACTGGTATGCAGGCAACCCGCAAACGGGACAAGGAGGCATTTATAACTTTGTGACCAAGCGGGGAAGGTGTGCCGGATATAAAGCAAAGATCTCCTGGACGCAGGTAGAGGCCGGCGCTGCCATCACATGGAAATATCCTAGCTGTATTCTACAAGGGGATGAGTCAGTAGGGGAGTTTTACTCTGTTGCGCTCACGAGTGGGTTCATGCAGGCGGATACAGGAACAAAGATGATCCACCTAGGGAAAAACACCTCTTCGACTATTATATCGAAGGGGATATCGGCAGACAAGTCTCATAATACGTATCGAGGCCTTGTGAAGATGGCTCCTAGAGCCAAAAATAGCCGCAACTATACGCAGTGCGACTCGATGCTCATTGGGGATCAGTGTTCTGCAAACACATTTCCTTATATAGAGGTGGCCAATAGCTCAAGCGAGGTCGAGCATGAGGCTTCGACTTCCAAGATGAATGAAGAACAACTGTTTTACCTACAATCTCGCGGCATTTCTAGAGAAGATGCGATCAATATGATCGTCAATGGCTTCTGCAAAGAAGTTTTTAAAGAACTTCCTCTAGAATTTGCTGCAGAAGCGCAAAAGCTCTTAACGCTGAAGCTGGAAAGCTCCGTAGGGTAAAAACAGATAAGTAAAGGTAATCAGCGCAAAACAGGCAAGGACTTACACACATGATAGAAATCAAGAATTTAACTGTTTCCAAGGATAAAAAACCTATTCTTAAAGGGCTCAATTTACATATAAGGCCGGGAGAGATCCATGCTATTATGGGACCTAACGGCGCGGGGAAGTCTACCTTAGCCAAGGTGCTAGCAGGAGATCCCTCCTATGATGTAGATGGGGGAGAGGTCCTCTTTAAAGGGCAAAATATCGTGGAGATGGAGCCAGAAGAGCGGGCTCATCTGGGCCTTTTTATGAGCTTTCAGTACCCTGTAGAGATACCGGGCATTTCCAATTTCCAATTCTTACACACTTCCTTAAATGCACGAAGAAAAGCGCAAGGGAATCAGCCGCTGACGGAAGAAGAATTTTCTCATTTGCTAGAGGAGAAGATGGAGCTCATGGAGATGAAAAAGGAGTTTAAAGAAAGAAACGTCAACGAAGGCTTTTCCGGTGGGGAGAAAAAACGCAATGAGATCCTACAAATGGCTGTGCTGGGTCCATGCTTTGCTCTCCTTGACGAAACGGACTCAGGCCTTGATATCGATGCGATGAGGATCGTTGCAAAGGGGGTTAACTCTCTTTTGCAAGAGGATAAAGCTCTTTTGCTCATCACCCACTACCAACGACTGTTAGAGTATATCCGACCCCATTTCGTCCATGTAGTCATTGATGGCAAGATTGCTCTGTCCGGCGGGGCGGAGCTCGCGCTCCATCTAGAAGAGCATGGCTATGATAGCTACTCTTTAAGGAAGTAATCTTATGACAGTGAAAGAAAATGGAGTAAGAACCCCCTTCTTTGCGCATTTGGAGGAGACCTTTACACAACGTGCTACGCAAGATGAAGTGAAGCTCACTGCTTGGAAAGAGTTTTTGCAGCTAGGCCTTCCGACGAAGAAGAGTGAGCGGTTCCACTATGTGCCGCTCAAAGATTTGTACCAAAATACATTCTCTATAGAAAGCTCCTCTGCTATTTCACAGGAGGTCATTTCTGCGTCCGTTCTAGAGGCATGTAGGGGGTCTTATCTCGTATTTGTCGACGGCTGCTTTAGAAAAGACCTTTCCTGTGTAGATAGCATCTCCAAACAGGTTCTTATGATGAACCTATCGCAGGCAAGAAAAAGTAGCTATGGCTCCTTTTATCAAACGCGCACGATGCAAAGACTTGTCAAAGAAAAAGACCCCTTCTTTCTAATGAATGCTGCGATGAGCTCCGACGGGCTTTTTCTCTATGTGCCGCCAAAAGTGATAGTAGAAGCTCCGATCCAATGTATACAGTGTTTTTCTAAAGACAGAGGATCGATGGTTTTTCCCAAAGCGCAAGTGTTCATCGGCGCAGGAGCCAAGGTGGAGTGGATCTCTAGCCAGCAGAGTGGAAGTGTGCCTGCATCGTTTTATTATAATGGAGCTACGGATATCTCTGTCGAGGAAGGCGCCCATTTTTCCCACTACCTGCTGGCGGATAGTACAGATGGGTCCTGGATATTTGACTCTGTCAGAGCAACAGTGAAAAAGGGGGGGATATATCATTCTAGTTATCTCTCTTGCGGAGGAAAGTGTGTCCGCTATGACGTCCAAGTGAGTCTCTGTGGTGAGGGGAGTGAAGCGAGGTTGCATGGGCTCTCTTTTCTTGAAGGAAAGAATCAGTCCCATATTCATGTGGAAGTGGAGCATGACGCTCCTGGTTGCCGCTCGCATCAGTGGTTTAAAAATGTGCTTACAGACCATTCTCTTGCCAGCTTCGCAGGAAAGATTTTTGTGCGGCAGATCGCGCAAAAAACGGAGGCTTACCAACTCAATAACAGCCTTCTTCTCTCTGATGGGGCTATAGTCAACAGCAAGCCTATGCTAGAGATTTTTGCAGATGATGTAAAAGCATCGCATGGGGCTACCATCTCTGAGTTAAATGAAGAGCAGCTCTTTTATTTACAAACAAGAGGTCTCAGCAGGGAGCAAGCAAAGGCTTTGCTCACACTGGGCTTTTGCAAGGACATCATTTCTGAAATACCTATTGACTGTTTACGAAGTGCCGCATTTCATCGGATAGAGGCTTTCTTAGCTAAACACCAAGGATGATATGGACGAAAATTTTTCTTGGAAGGTAAGAGGGGACTTTCCCATGCTAGCAGAGAAGATGCATGAGAAGCCTCTTATTTATCTAGATTCTGCAGCGACCATGCTAAAGCCCAAACAAGTGATCGACACCACGGTAGAGTATTACACCCACTCGTATGGCACGGTGCATAGGGCTGTATATGCCTTAGCTGCCACAGCTACTGCGCGCTATGATCAGGTAAGGGAATCTATTCGCTCTTTTATTGGAGCGGAGCATGTAGATGAGATCCTATTTACAAAAGGGACAACGGAGGGGATCAACCTCGTTGCAGCGACCTTTGGCGACGCTCTGCTCTGCGAAGGAGATGAGATCCTCCTTGCAGAGACAGAACACCATTCCAACATTGTTCCCTGGCAGCTTCTATGCAAGAGAAAAAAGGCAGTCATCAAAGTGATCCCTGTAAATGATAGGGGAGAGATTCTCTTAGAAGAACTAGATAAACTCCTCTCTTCCAAAACTAAAATCGTTGGCCTGGCCCATGTAGCTAATGTTACAGGGACCGTTCATCCCATCGAAGAGGTAATAAAAAAGGCGCACGCCTGTGGAGCCTATGTCCTTGTAGATGGCGCCCAGAGCATAGCACACATGCCTGTCGATGTAAAAGAGTTGGATGTCGACTTCTATGTGTTTTCCGGGCATAAGGCCTTTGGGCCCACAGGCGTTGGCGTGCTCTATGGTAAAAGAGATCTATTAGAAAAGATGCCTCCCTATCAAGGGGGTGGGGATATGATTGAAAAGGTCTCTTTTGCAGAGACCACCTTTCAAAAGGCGCCCCTGCGCTTTGAGGCGGGAACGCCCATGATTGCTGAGGTTTTAGGCCTGGGCAGTGCGATTGATTATATCAACTCTCTCGGCAGAGAAAACATCTTGCATTGGGAAAAGAAACTGCTCTCGTATGCCACTGCAAAGCTTTTGAGTCTCCCTCAGGTGAAGATCATAGGAACGGCCTTGCATAAAGCTTCTATCATCAGCTTTAGCTGTAAAGGCATCCATCCGCTCGATATTGGAACGCTTCTTGATACCAAAGGCATCGCTGTAAGGACCGGGCATCTGTGTTCACAGCCTACAATGCAACGATTTGGGGTGAGCTCGCTTACGAGAGTCTCTTTTGGAGTTTATAACACGTTTGAAGAAATCGATCTATTTATTGAAGCATTGCAAAAGATTTTGCTGAGAGTTTCTCCATAGACACATAGAAAGAAGAAGGGGTGCGCCAAGATAAGGCGTACCGATTAAATGGGTGAAAATCCCATCTGGACAAGCGAGGCCAGCATCCAGAACCGAGTCCTTGGACTCTTGACGGCAACGTCCGGGGCTAAGCGTAG
>JAHFTP010000147.1 GCA_023265495.1 Chlamydiota bacterium | reverse complement strand
CTGATAAGGCAGGTGCGCTTGCGCTGCTAGTAAACAGGGGAAAAGCTGATGCCCTTTCAGTAACTCTTCCGTTTTTTTGTCTTCGGGAATAAATGCTTTGAGGAGTTGTTCTAGAGTGTTAGTGCCGGCAATGACAACATCGATCCCCCACTGAGCCACCTCTGATGGTCTCCTGAGGCTAGCCTCTTGACCGCGCAAAAATAGGGCATAAAGATCTTCTACATAAATTTGTGCCAGTTCAAAAGACTCTCTATCTCCAAGGGCACAAGATTTGCCATCTCTAGGACGAGTTGCAGCTACTATCTCAGCAAAGGATCTAGGCTCCGCGGAGCTAGGCTCTGCCGGCTTTTCAAAGCTGCTACCAACATCTGCTTCTTTTGGTAGCTCCGCCTCCGGGTCCTCTTCCTTACAAATCTTCCCCTTAGCTCTCGACGAGGGAGCGGGATCTGCACTTTCCTCTTTCAGTCGGAGCCTTCCAAACTCGTCCGCAATAAATGAAAATGGTTGTCCTTTCTTTAAGGAATGGGTAAGGCAGATGTTTCCTCCATCTTGTTTGACCGTAAGTTTCTTTGAGCGATGAAGAGCTAAAATATTTTTTATCGGGTCGATAAAGACTTCGAGGCATCGGTAATAATCGGATGTCCATCTATGGACCACAGCTTGAAAACAAGCATCTCTTGTAAACACCTGTCTTCTCTGCTCGCAAAACAGCGCCTGGTCCACTACGTCTAGTCTCTCTACTTCTGTTATAGAAGTGCTCTCTTGCAGTTTTTTTAACTCCTCTCGCAAACTGAAAGGTTTATGCTCATCACAGATGGTAGATAAATCATCTCGTTGTAAAAAAGGTAGTAAGTAGCAAAGTAATGTGAAATTATCAACTACAGGTTCACAAGTGGTCAATGACTGCATAATAGAATAGGCGAGATTAGATCCGCTCCTGAAGTAGGTTGCTTCATTCTCTGCCAAGAAGTCAAGTAATTCCCGGTAGCCCCTTTTAGAGGGGGGGTAGAGGTTTCTTAGCTGCCTTTCCATTTTAGGCGCAAAGTCTTGTTCTGCGCGTGCCATCTTAGTAACAAGTTCCCTGGCTTGTTCATACTCGGAAATTACGACGTCTCCGTGCTGTTTCAATATCTGGATAATTTGTCTATGCACTCTTTCCTTCATCGCAACAGTTGGCAACTTGGCATAACCCGGATAGGAACAGAGGTCTGCACTTGTTGGGTATAAAATGAGCCGTATCTCGCCGGTCTTGCGGTCTCCTGCGGAAAAAATGCGCATAAAAGTGGACTCCTTAGGGAGTAAACGGGGCGTCTCATGTCCCCAGATCACTGCGCATCTCGCTAGATCCAATAAAAGCAGATGTAAAGAATGTAGAGTACTTACCCCGGGGCCTAGTTTTCGGCAGCAATCGTCAAAATTTAATAGGTTGGATGTTGGGGAATCCTCTACTTTCCCTGGAGAAGATAACACTTTAATAGGATCTCTTAATAAGTGGCTTTGTCCGGAAAGAAGCAGGCTTTGAAAAAGATCGACTAAAAGCGCATCTTCTTCTGTGAAATGACCACGGCAATCCTTAACAAATACATGGACGTGGCGTTGAAATCGCTCCAATTCTTCCGGATGGGGCTTTCGCTTCATTACCGTGGCTTGTAGGATAAGGCCTCCTATAGTCTGAATGAATGCTAGGACCCTCTCGCTCCGAGAGGTCTCGTCTTGCTCTGGCAGGGCGCTCAATGCTGCCATAACGAGATGGGTAAAGATCGATATCTCTTCACTTTCCGCATTGGAATATCGTTGCAAATAGGCATGAAGGTCGGGTTGAACTGCGTTGGCTGCCCATGTTTGTACTCTTCGTTCCAACTCCGTATCGTCTTTCTTGGCGATTTGGCTAAACAGTAAGTAAACCTCATCGATTTTAGCAGGGTTAGGGCGTGAAGAGAGAAGAACTTCTAGAGAACCTCTCTTCTCTTCGTGTTTGGCTCTCTCCGTCCAATCTGAGACTCTTCCCTTTAGCTCTACGGTGGTGGGAGCGTCACGCCCCTCCCTGTTTACAATGGCGATGAATAATCGCATAACTTCATGGAGTTGATCCGAGCTGGGTGGGCTGTCGAGGATCTCATCAAGTCGTGTTCGGGTGGAGGTGATGGGAGTCATTAGTTTTCTCTGTAATATTATTATTATTTAATTTATTATGGCATTTTTCATATAAAAATGCAATTAAATATAAAATTATAGAGTATTTGTAATGTAATAGATTAATTGGCGATGGATTTTTATGTAACAATTTAAGGATAAGTGAGATGTGTGTTTTGCAAAAAAAGTTTTGCTTAGGGAATGCACTCCGAAATATGCTCGGATGGTAAATATTCGGTAAATCTCGTTAGGATTTAAAGATGCAACTTTATGAAACTTAAGTGATAATCTTTGGAAAAAAAACCTCAGTTTCCAGTCAAAAAAACAGGCCTATACTTAATTCCCCATGAATCCAAAAAAAACCTATTGATAAATAATAGCAGATATTATAGTATCTATTACAGAGGAATAGAGACGGTAAGGGCTATCATTATGATTCCAATATTTATGACACCTTCGGAGGTTGCAAAGCATATGGCTGTGAGCGCCAAGGAAAAAAGGCTGAGTTTGGATTTAAGCCAGCAAAGTTTATCTCAACGCTCCGGCGTGAGTCTTGGCGTGCTTAAAAAGTTTGAAAGAACAGGCAAAATCTCTCTTGAGTCTCTATTAAAACTTGCACTGGTATTGGGTTGTTTGGCCTCTTTTATTCAAGTGTTTGAGCGCGCTATTGCTGAGGAATTGCCCTCCCTTGACGACCTCCTCAAACGACAAACCCGTAAAAGGGGGCGCAAATAAGATATGGATTTTGAGCAAATTTCCGTTGTGAATGTCAAATATTGTTGCGGGAGTACAATTATTCCCGTGGGAAGGATAGCGTGGATCAATAGGAAGATCTTTTTTGAGTATGCGCCTGATTTTATCGGACTGGGTCTTGAACTATCTCCGTTTAAGCTGCCGGTAAGGCAGGGCGCAGTGGAATGTGAAGATCGAGTATTTGATGGGTTATTTGGTGTCTTTAACGACAGTTTGCCGGATGGTTGGGGGAGACTCCTTTTAGATAGGAAACTAAGAAAGATGAAGTTAAATCCCGACGCTTTGACTCCTCTTGATCGTCTTTGCTATGTGGGAAGTCGTGGTATGGGTGCCTTGATGTATGAGCCGGAAATTTCCACAGATGTGCCCTATCCACTGCAGGAAGATTTGGATGTATTGGCAAGCGAATGTATCCAGTTTCAAGAGAATGATGATGAATGTGTTGTAGATGAGCTGCTTGCTTTAAGCGGTTCTTCAGCGGGCGCTCGTCCGAAGATTCTCATTTGCTTGCCGAATAAAACAAATATCCGAATGGAGGATGACCCGGATATTGCGCGCAGCAATTGGCTGATCAAATTTCGCTCTTCTGCAGATCCTAGAGATGTAGGTTCCATCGAGTATGCTTATCATTTGATGGCAGCGGATGCGGGATTAGAAGTGCCGGAAGCTCGTCTTTTTGCCTCCAAAAAACAGGGGGGGTATTTTGGAGTTAAACGGTTTGATCGGCAACAATCTCTTTTCTTGCATATGCATACCTTTAGCGGTTTATTACATATAGACCACCGTATTCCAAATGTAGATTATAAGACACTGATGAAAGTGACTTTTTGGTTAACTAAAGATGATCGAGAAAATGAAAAACAATTTCGAAATGTGGTTTTTAATGTGCTGACACATAATAGGGATGACCATCCTAAGAACTTTTCTTTCTTGATGGATCACAATGGTGTTTGGAAGGTCTCACCCGCTTATGACCTGATTTTTTCCTCAGGGCCCGGAGGAGAGCATCATACCACGATTATGGGAGAAGGTAAAAATCCAGGAGTTACACATCTTCTACAGCTAGCATCTGTAGCATCCATTAAAACCCGGAGAGCTTTAGCTATTATTGATCAAGTGAAAGCAGCCGTCTCTAAATGGCCACTTTTTGCAGAAATAGCTCTTGTAAGTAGTCAATCACGCGATGCTATTCAAAAAAAACTCATAAGTGTTTCACAGAACAAATAAGCTATCCAAAATTTTGGGGACCAAGGAATTAAACTGCAGTCACTTTTCCTAGGCAGATTCAATCGGATGTCTATTTTTCACACATAAATGTCTATTTGAAGTAGAGTAGCCGCTTAGGTTTTAAAGCTTCCAAAGCGTATGGGAGGTATTTGCGTGCCGGACCGATCTAAAAGCCGTGCTATTTATGAAGATTCTTGCCTACGGATTCCCGGGGGTGTGAATTCTCCTGTTCGCGCATGTAAAGGACTGGGGATTTCTCCGATGATCGCAGAGTCGGGTCTTGGGGATACTGTCTTTGATGCGGATGGACATGGGTATATCGACTATTGTATGAGCTGGGGCGCGCTGATGTTGGGGCATGCGCATAAAGAGGTCGTCCAAGCCGTGACAGAGCAAATGAAAAAAGGCTCTTCTTTTGGCATTGCTACAGAGCTAGAAAATCGGCTTGCAAAGAAAATTCTATCCCATTTTCCTTTTATGGATAAAATCCGTTTTGTCTCGTCGGGCACTGAGGCTACGATGAGCTCACTTAGGCTCGCTCGCGGCTATACGGGAAGATCTAAAA
>JAHFTP010000146.1 GCA_023265495.1 Chlamydiota bacterium | reverse complement strand
TTTAACCATATAGATAAACAATCTCTACAAATCCCTGTCATTGCCAGCCACTCCAACTTCCGCTTTATCACACCAAGAGAGAGAAATCTTCCAGATGAGTTTGCTTTAGAAATCATTCGCAGAAAGGGCCTGATTGGCATCAACTTTTTCAAGGCCTTCATTGGGGAGAACAAGTTTCAAAATATTACCAAACACATCGAGTATGGACTCAAAATCGGAGGAGTCCATAGCCTCTGCTTTGGCGCTGATTTCTTCTGTGATCACGACTCTATGGGCTTAGAGCAAAAATATGGCAATGAGGCCGGTTTCTTTGCCGAAATGGGAGACTCTTCCTGCTATCCTCGCACCTTAGAACTGCTGCAGGAAAAACTTTCCCTTCCAGATGCCATCCTAGAAGGAATTGCGTACAAAAATGCAAAAAACTTTTGTGAAGAGCTCTACAAAGACACTGCTTGCTCGTAGATAAGGCATTTTAGCGGGTCATGTTAATCGCAAGTTTAGCCCAAGAGCAATGACCAATGAAACAAGAGTATGCCATTTGGGATTTCCATTTTCAGAAAGAGTCTTGTATAGACTTTCCCTGCCCATACCAGTTCGTTTTGCCAGTTTCCCTATCCCGCCATGGGCTTCGGCAACATTTCTAAGAGCAATTAGAAAAAGATGCTGTGATTCTTCATCACCTTTAAGGCTCTCTTCAAAAGCGGCGTTAAGATAGGCTACAGCTTCATCGTGATCCTTTAAGCTCTCGATTAGCCAATCTTGGTATTTTTTACTTTTTGCCATAATTTTTCTCCTTTAATTTGTAATCTTTTAGAAACTCCTTTGCCTTATTGATGTCCTTGGTTTGCGATCCCTTGTCCCCGCCACAGAGCAATAAAATTACTTTACTCCCTATTTTAGCGTAATAGATTCTTATTCCTGGACCATAGTGCATTCTTAACTCGCATACTCCATCTCCAACAGTCTTGCAATCTCCAAAATTCCCCAACTTAAGTCGATCCAATCTTGTTAAAATTTTGGCTCGAGTATGAATTTCTAAAGTATCCTCAAGCCATATTGCAAAAGGTCTCTTTCCAGAAGAGGTTTCATAAATTTCAAGCTCAATTTCCATATAATCCTATTGTATCCTTCAGGATACAATATATTCAAGCTGTTTTTTAGCAACTAATAAAGATCGTATAGAGCAAAGACTTTTTTAAATCTATACAACTAACCACGAGCAGTATAGAAAGTTCCTGTCTAAACCCGCCGGTCATGAAAAATCCTATGTGGCTAATACCTTAGGTGGATTTTTTTTGATCTCATCAAACTCTTTGAGCAGACTTTGCACTTCTTCTTCTGAGGAGCTAGCCTGTTGGAGTTTTACACGGACATGTTCTCTCTGTTCCATCCAATCTCTAAGGAGAATCTTTTGCAGCGTGTCTAACACACCTTCCTCTGCTTTTTGCCGGTTGATCTTTTTGTGCATGATCTCACCTACGATACTTTGCTCATCGAGCTGAAAACTAGAAGCCAAAGAGAGCAGATCTGTCGGGAGGCCTGCTTCATAGGCCTTTTGATACGCTTCATATAGGGATCGACAGGAGGCAATACGAAAATGGGTACTTCTCAAAAGGTTTTTTTGAATGATCTCTAGAATGCGCGGCTCTTTTTCTCCAACAAGGATCATCCAGCGTAGCAGATCTGTCTCTAAGATGCGGTCCGGATCGATAGCTATCTGAGAAAGCCTCTGAGAGAACCCCCTCAGATCCATTTTAGGGGCGGGCCCAATACCAATGGTATCTTCCGGTACATGCGTAATAGAGGCAAGTTTTTTTAGGCTCTCATGAACCATGACAGGATGTTCCCACTTCTTTATACGCTCCGACATCATGCTAACCACCTCACTTTTTTTGGAGGGGGAAAGCTCTTTGTCATTTCGCGTAAGGTAAGTGAAAACAAAAGACAAATAATCCTTTTTTTTCTCTAAGAGCTGCTCAAAAGCACCGGGACCATAGGCTAAGAGGAAGGAGTCGGGGTCGCTCTTCTCCGGGAGTAATACGATGGAAACCTCTACTCCTTTTTGTTGAAAAATGTCTCCAATCTTCACCATAGCCTCATGCCCGGCATTATCTCCATCGAGCGCTAGGAAAACATGGTTGACGCCAAGGTGCAAAAGCTCTCTGACATGTCCCTCTCCAAAAGCAGTTCCTTGCCCTGCAACCGTATAGGTAAAGCCATTATCAATAAGCCTAAGGGCGTCGAGTTGTCCCTCCACAATGATCGCTTTGCGCTCCTTGGCTATATGCTGTCTACAGTAACTGAGTCCAAAGAGGATATGGGATTTCTTAAATAAAGCAGTCTCCGGAGTGTTGATATATTTCCCTCCAAAGGTTTCTTCCTTATACTTACGGCAAGAAAAGCCGATCACACTGCCCAATGCATCTCGAATAGGGAATGTGATCCTATCGGAGAAAAAATCTCTCTTCCTTCCCGATGAGGTGATTGCAAGAAGGCCTGCTTCTTGCAAAACCTCATCATCATGACCTTCTGCCCTTAAGAAACGATGGAGGAGGTCTCCTTCTTTGGGTGCAAAACCAATCTGGAACTTATCTATGAAAGAAAGGGAAATCCCTCTTTGGTACAGGTAAGTTAAGGCAAGGTGTCCCTCTTTTGTGTGGAGCAGATAAAAATGGTAAAAATGACTGGCCAAGTCGAGTGCTTTCTTAAGTAAAAACTTATTGGGCCCTTTTTCCTCTGCTTCTTGCTCTACTTTTTCTAAGGGAATCTGAAAACGCTCAGAGAGAGATTCTATAGCTTCGACAAAGCCCATCTTCACATGGGACATTAAAAAAGCAATCGCATCGCCATGGGCCCCGCAGCCAAAACAGTGATAATGGGTATCTCCTCTTTGTACGACAAAAGATGGAGTCTTTTCCTCATGGAAGGGACATAACGCCTTATAGGAAGCTCCCGCCCTTTGCAAAGATATATGAGCAGAGAGCACATCTACAAGATCTATGCTCTGCCTTAACCTGTCTAAACTCTCTTTCGTATAAAGAAACATATCCCAACCTTTTTTAGGCTAATGGTAATGAGAAGAGAGGAGCTTGTCAACTAAGGCTTGAAGACTTCATTAGGAAAATAAATCATCCAGCTGCAATTCACAGTTCACAAGTTCAGTAGAATATTGATTCTTCTGCATTCCAAAAGGAGTAATCAACGTAAGAAACACTGTCTTGGAAGTTTTTGAGCGTTCTTTGAAGACTGCAACCTTGCGCTCCAACTCCCTAGCATATTGTTGGTCGATAGTAAATGCAGTATGACAAAATTTAATTTCACATAAATTTATACAGTCATCACTTCGATCGATAATTAAATCAATTTGAGCTCCTTTTTCCGACTTGTTTTTAGGTCTATAAAACCACTGAGACTCCGTTGTAAGCACTCCGGAAATTCCCAAAGCCTTTTTAATTTGTGCAATATGTTTAAAACAAATGCTCTCAAATGCATATCCTGACCATATTTTCCAATGCGGATCATTTTGCATTTTAAGCCAGTAATCTTTATCGCTTCCAAGAAGAATACTTCCCTTCATTTTTTCCATCCACGTGATATAGAAGTACGAGTACTCATCAATAAGCCATATTCGCTTATCTTTTGTTTTCTTTTGGAATTCAGGAGCTGTAGCAATAAAGCCTGACTCTTGCAGCTCTTCCAGAACCAAGGAAGATTGACCACCGGAGGGTAAGTGTATTTTTTCTAAAAGTTCACCTAGCAAGATTCCACTCTTTTTTTTCGCCAACTCCCTAATTATATCGAGGTGCTTTTGCGCATCATCAAAAAGCGATTGATAAAGATTATTAAATTCTTCTACTAGCTGTCCCTGAGAAGTGAAACATAGACGATTAATTGTTTGTGCTGCTGACTCTCCGGAATGAACATAAGTTAGGTATTTGGCTATGCCACCTAGAGACAAATAGAGTTCTACAATCTGTCTACGAGATAGTTTCACATCTTGAGACACAAGAAATTTTTCCGTTTCATCCAAAGTAAAAGCATTTAACTTAATTATTTCACTAATGCGACCGTATAGTCCCTCTTTATTATTAATAACCTTTTTTATAATCCAATTGGCAGCAGAACCACAGACAATAAGGATAACGTTATTCATGTGGGAAAAGTATTGATTCCATATATATTCCAATGCCGGTAAAAATCCCGATCGATTGGACGCCAACCATGGCAGCTCATCGAAAAACAAGATAATTTTTTTACTGCTATCAACTAAGCTGACGGCTTCCTTTAAAGCATATAAAGCTTCATCCCAATCCTTGGGTTCTTTACTTCCACTCGGAAGAGCAAACATGCTGCGCAACTCGCGGTAAAATTTTCGGATCTGCAATTTCTTATTACTATTTTTACTACCGGTAATTAAGAAATACACTCCTTTGTCCTTAAAAAACTCATGAATCAGATAGGTCTTGCCTACTCGTCTTCTGCCATAAATGGCAAGAAATTCAGGTTTTGTTGACTTAAGCAGTCGTTCGAGGATTTTGATCTCCCCTTCCCTTCCAAAAATTCCCGTTCTCACTTTTACCCCCCTTCCTGATCAGGTAAACCTAGTATAAAAAAAACCTTCTTACAAATCAATAGATTCCGCTGGTTTTGTGCATCAAACCAGCGAAATCTATGTAAAAAAA
>JAHFTP010000145.1 GCA_023265495.1 Chlamydiota bacterium | reverse complement strand
TTGCTATTTTTTCTCAAAGAAGCATAAACAATTTCTTTTTATGGAACAGATGTTAGATCGTTTCAATCCAGGAATTCTTCTTTCCTATCGAACTCTAGAACCCTTTTTCCATGGGGAAAAGGCAATAAGGCAAATTGAAAACCTGTCTCTGCAAGGTCCATGCGAACCTTATGGAAGACATCTTTTGCAAAACACCTGGAATATAAAAATTCTCACTCTTAGCGGAGAAATAAAGCGGATTTTATCTGTTTTTGTAGACGGCATAGCTAAATTCTTCCTTGGCTTAGAACTGTATCGGTCAGCTATTAGCTGCAAAGTGATGAGCGCGCATCTCCAATACAACTCTGCAATACTGAAAACTTTTACCGTTTTTAAAGAACAGCTTCTCTGCCCTTGCATCAACGCCCATCGATTAGATAGCGCAGATTTCTATACGACCAGTCCTCTTAAACTAGCGGCTATTTCTGATCCCGCAGTAAGGCAGATCATCGACCCGCCAAAAGAGATGCGCGCACTCTATTTTTACCATGACAGAGGCCTTTGCAGAGGGGTATCTACCTGGTTTATTTATCTATTCCTATCTACTCATTCCTTCTTCTATGAACCCCGATCACATGTGATTGCGGTTGCCAAGCAATTCGAGATGGGAGCTTCTAAAGAAGCGTCCCTATTACAATCTTTAGCCCATACAGAAAAAGATCTGCTTCATCTGCACTGCAAAGAAAAACTCCACGAACTGAGCAGTTCTGAACTAAACAAAATTCCCGGAAAGCTTCTCTTTCTGTTGAAAGAGCTTTCTCCTAATGTCTACGCCATTAACTCTGCTACCCATCGTATTGTGTATATAAAGCTATCCAATAGCCAAGGATTTATTTTTGATCCTAATGTTGGAGCACTAGAATTTAGTGGGGAAGGACACATAGCAGATGTCTTTGATTATGTATATCGCATGCATTCACCTAGCAATGCAAAAAGCTTTATTTACTTTGATCTATTTTCTACACAGGAAATAGCAGAAGCTGTGGAAGATATACCCTATCGATTTATATGACTCTGGCCTATTCGTAAGAGAGCTCGCCGGATTCTATTTTTGCTTTCATACTGCGCACTACATCTGCAAATACCCTGAAGTCGGTAGTTGCAAAGGGAGCCGCCCTCATGTACTCTGCTTTGATAGCCTCTCGCAGCGATTCAGGGAGATAGTGCATAGCTAGGCGAATGATCGCGCTATCGCCTCGTGCAGATTGAGCGATAAGATCCTCTAACTGTGCGCACTGCAGTTGGGCATATTACAGAATATGCTGTAAGAAAATATATTGAGTCGCAAAAATTACGAGGGTAACGGCAAGCTTTCATCCACCGGCACAAGGCCGGTGGTGTTCCCGCTTGTCATCATAAAGATCTGCGATCTCAGAGGGACTTGCTTTTCTGCTGTAGAGAACGTCGAGCTGTCTTCTCGTTCTTTCAAAAATGTCTTCCACTCTCCAATCGGAAGATGAAGATACCCCAGCAGGCTCTGCAGTAGTAAATTTTATAAGAAGAACAACGAGACAACCCCGATGTCTTCAGCATCGGGGATGAATCGCTATCCTTGTGTTTGGATGTACTTCTATGCAGCAATTGCATTGCAGTAATTAGCTTTAAATCAATTAAAAAATAAATAGTTATTTTTTTAAAAAAAATTGTAATGATTTATTTTTTTAAAGACAAATCGTTTTTTTTCTTATCCTTTTTCTAAAAAAGGTATATGATGATTCCATCATTTTTTATCAAAAGGAGATAAGGATATGGCTGAGTTCACTCTTAAAGGAACACCCTTTCACACCTCAGGAGATCTTCCCTCTATTGGAAGTATGGCTCCCCATTTCACCTTAGTCAATGCGGACTTAGTAGATAAAAGTCTCAAAGATTTTCCCGGAAAAAGAAAAATGCTCTCCATTGTTCCCAGTTTAGACACCCCTATTTGTTCGCTATCGGCGATCAAGTTCAATCAATCATTAGAAGAACATAATGACGTACTCGCCTTTTTCATCTCTGCAGACCTCCCTTTTGCACAGAAACGATTTTGTGGCGTAGAGAACCTACACAATATACAGACACTTTCCATGATGCGCTCTAAGGATTTTGCTAAGAGCTATGGACTACTTATTGTAGACGGCCCATTAGCTGGACTCTCTGCAAGGGCCATCATTATATTAGACGAGCAAAACAAGGTAGTGTACGTAGAGTTTGTCAGTGAAATCACTCATGAGCCAAACTACGATAGGGCGTTGCAAGCACTACTAAAAAAACCATCCTAACAGAAGAAACCTTTATCGACCTCTCTACTTTATTTGGAGAGGTTTTTTTTGTTTCTAATACTAGACAGAAATTCCATGAGCATTACAATTTTGACCCTTACTTGTGCAAAACAGAGGGGTTATGGTGACTAAGTTGTGGACAAAGTTTTTCGCCTATTTTTGTGTCATAGCCACCTCTATATCTTTGTCTTCGGAGGAAGAAGGTCTTCCCCTCTATTACTGGAGAACGCCTACGATAACCAATTTTGGAGACTATCTCTCTGTGAAACTAGTCGAAAGAATTATCAATGGCCCCGTGACGATTTTTAAGAAACAGTCCGGTGTCTTTCAAAGAAAATTGCTGGCTGTAGGATCTATCCTCTCCGTTGCCTCCGATTATGATGTCATCTGGGGCTGTGGCGTAAATGGAAAAACACTCATGCCATCCTCCTTTCATTTTAGCTATGTAGACATCCGCGCAGTAAGGGGCCCCCTCACGCGCCAATTTATCTTAGACAACTTTGGACTCAGCTGTCCTGAAGTGTATGGCGATCCCGTGCTTCTTTTCCCCTACTTTTTCCCTGAGTTTCAAAGAAAAGAAAATCCCTCCTATGAATATATCATCATCCCTCACTACACAGAAAAGCACCTTTTCCCCAAAGAGGTCTATAGCAATGTGGTTTATCCCACGGATCCTTGGGATGAGGTGGTAAACAAGATCTTATCTAGTAAATTTGTTATCTCCAGCTCCCTACATGGCATCGTTGTAGCCGAAGCCTATGGGATACCTGCGAGGCTTTTAAAAATCACTTACAATGAACCTCTTTTTAAATACCAGGACTACTATTGGGGGACGGGTCGTCCTTATTTTACTTGCGCTTCTTCCGTTGAGGAGGCTCTCACGATGGGGGGAGAACCTCCTTTTGTCTGCGACCTCGCCCAATTACTTGCCGCCTTTCCCTTTGAGTTTTGGCCTAATGCCCATCCATTCAATTTAACCTCGGATAAATGATCATGAACTATTTTCTTTTTTTCTCTTCCTGTGTGTGTATGTGTGCCTTTCTACAAGGAGCGAAGCTCTCCTCTGATTACGATTATGACTATGAGTATTCCCCCAATAAAGAAGCTACGGCAAGTGAACAGTCTAGCGAACCCGCTGCCGCAGAAAATAGAGTCGATCTGGAAGCAGAGCCCTCAGATTTCGTCTTAGAAACAAAACAAATTCAGATTCCCTCGTATCCTAACGCATTTAATCCCTCCCTTATACGATGGCAAGGACGCCTTCTACTCTCTTTCCGCTCGCGCAATCCACTCAATGGCCTCACCAATCTTATAGGGCTGGTATGGCTCGATGAAGAGTTTCAGCCTATAGGAGAGCCGCAGATGATCTCTCTTTCCCCCATTCCCCCTTTTGCTTTTTCCAGGAATCAGGACCCCAGGCTCATTGCGCAAGGAGATCAGCTTTTGCTGATCTACAACGACTTTGCTAGGAGCAGCTCTGGGACAGAAGTTAGGCGCATGGTTATTGCAGCGCTAGATCAAACCAACGGTCAATTTATAGCAAGAAAACCAGAATGTTTGCATTGCTTTCCCGGGGAAAAGAGCAGTCAAACAGAGAAAAACTGGGCTCCTTTTATTTATGAAGACCAGCTCATGCTCTCCTACCAGATCGCTCCTCACATCGTTTTGAGCCCCAAGTGGGATGGCCATTCCTGTGAAATAATCTCTGTGTCAGAAGACCAAATTTACTGGCCTTGGGGAGAAATAAGAGGTGGCACGCCGGCCCTATTGGACGGCGATCAATATCTCGGTTTTTTCCACTCCTCGATACCTATGGAGACAACACACTCTAGTGGCAAACGCATTCCCCATTATTTTATGGGGGCCTATACATTTGCGAGCACTCCCCCTTTTGCATTAAAGAGCGTCAGCCCAAAACCTATTGTCGGGAAGAATTTCTACAAAGGCCCCGCCCACAAAACATGGAAACCTCTTCGCGTTGTATTTCCATGCGGCTATGTCATGGATGAGAAAAACATCTGGATTGTCTATGGTAGGCAAGATCATGAGGTGTGGGTGACCAAGCTCGATAAAAAAGGACTTTTAACTAGCTTGCAGCCGTTATAAGGATTTCTTCTTGGTGTAGATGGGATAGTCGGGAAACCACATACAGGCATCTACTGCTTCAAGAATTTGCTCCCTAGAGAGCTTATCTGCGACCTTCTCCTCTACGGCACACTCTGCGACGGCGACCCCTATTTCTCTAGAAATGGATCGCAAGGTCTCAAAGGAGGGAAACAACGTAGCTTGAGGGTCTTTAAGCATGGGAGAGTGGGAGCTGAGAGTCTTTGCCGCTACGACAAACATGCGGTCGGTGACCTTCCTAGCTCTGGCAGCGATCACA
>JAHFTP010000144.1 GCA_023265495.1 Chlamydiota bacterium | reverse complement strand
CTATGTTCTACCATATTTCCAATGCCTCACTCGGACATAGAAACCCCGGCGGAGAGGCATTAGTATTTTTCTATGCGATACCATTAGATTAGCTTCTAAACAAAGAGCAGTTGAGGCAAAAGACTCATAAAAAAATCTGTTGACCACCCGTCGATTTCTCTGGGATCTCGAATAAATCTTTTTATATCTTCTTTTGCCGCATGCACATCTAATCCCTGAATCTTTTTTTCTAATAAATCAATAAAAACTTCTTTTGTTAACTGATTGCCTAATGAATAATGTCCCGATTGGCGTATACGAGTTTCCAGATGGGCCAAATGCAAATGAAATCCTTTTGCCACATACCAAATAAAATCGTACCAATCTCTTCCTTTCACGCGCACCTTATAAGGTCGGCATAAAAGTGCGTGCATTTTTCCGGCGAATAAATCCTGAGGGGAATAAGTCCGGACGAAAAATGGGACAGGCTTTGTGAGATAGCGAATCTCTGTAGCAAAACCTAGTGGGGGATCGATATCAATTTCCAACTTAATTTTAATCACTTCATTTGATTGTGTATGTTTTTTTAAATACTCATCCAAGCCGATACGAATAAAAGTTTCCAGCGTTCCTGTTTTTAAAAAAGCAGAACGAATCGATTCTTCAGGATGTTTAATCCTATGCTCTACATCTACTTTAAGACCTGAAATTTCCAGTTCCTCTTCAATGGCATTTAAAAAAGGGAACAAATTAAAATCCGGCTCTGGTTGCAGAAGGGAAAAATCAAGATCCTCACTAAACCGATTAAGCCCATACAAAATGCGAAGAGAGGTTCCTCCGTAAAAAGCTGCATGTTCAAAAAATTTAGCTCTCCACAACCCCATCAAAGCAAGCTCTTGCATAATTTCGTGAAGGGCATTTACGTATTCGTTCTTTGATTTAGGTCGATAATTTTCCAGTAATTGTTCAATGGCAGTTGTCATAGTTTATTCATCATATAAATAGTGTTTTTATTGTAAGCTTTAGCGATTTCACTCAGCCTATGAAAATCTAGCTTTCGAAACATCGATTCATCTACTCGCAACTCTTCAAAGAGAAAATGTCGTAGTCGCTCTAAGGTCCGGATACCAGGTGTTCGGTAGACGAGATCGGCTAAGGCTTTTTCCTTAGACGCAATAAAATAACCGCCTTCCTTTCCCATGTCTCTGTATTCTATGCCTACTTTGAATTTTTCTCGGCCTATGGCTCGATATTCAAATACACCGACCGGAGTTGTAAAAGCTTTCGTATCGCCAATAGCCAAAGAGGTAATCACTGCGGAGCGCTCTGCAATGAGCCCATAATGAGTAAGGGCATATTCAAAGGAAATACAGGAAGGGCCATACAGTAAATTGGCAATCATCTCTAGACATAACGGAGCACGCCTCCAGTTCTCGCCAAAGACATATAGGCCTTTTTTTAACCTAACTATCTTACCGTCTGCGATTAAGGACGACACTTTATCTAGCGGTTTTTTGAAATCAGTTAGATACATTGCAAGCAGCTGATAATCAAAAACTTCTAGCCTAACTTCTTGTCTAAATACTGCAAAGTCCATAAACATAATTATGCATATTTTCCTCAGTATGTCCAGAAAAAATGGATATACTAAGGAAAAGTTGCGACATTAACCGATATTTTACCACAGATCTAAGCTCTAAGCGCCACCCATATGTATAGTATAGGCCCGCTCCGGGTAGCCGGCTTTCTAGATCCAAAGCTGGACATGAAGCTGTTTTAAGTGTGGTATAGAGGTTTTCTTTTTCCATGAAATTCCTCCTATATCTGGAATAAAATACTGACAAGAACAGTTTCCTCCCTGTAGAATGACTGTAAGAATAACAATGGGTCCTAAAATCTCATAGACCCATAATGAGGATAGATATGAAAACAACAGTTTTTGCAGTATCTCATCGTCAATTTATGCATTGTTCTCTCCCTCCCCCCTTTTTAGGGTAATTATTTTTTTCCTTACATTCGAGCAGAACTGATTCTCATTTTTTAGGATCAAAACTATTTGTCGTTAACTTCATTTGTTAATTACATCTTTGCAATTGAAGTTAATAATTTTTAAATTATTTTCATGTAAAAACTAGGTTTATTTATGAAGACAATGCGTAAAATTGTTATTAAAGTAGGGACAAGTACCTTAACGGAAGGAAGTCAAAAGTTATCGCGCCGTACTATGCTTGGGCTCGTGCAACAAATCGCTCATCTACAAAGTCAGAGCTTGCAGGTACTACTAGTAAGCTCCGGAGCTATTGCCACAGGACGAGAGCTTTTAAGCTCGCAAAAAACAGATCAGACCTTTCTTTCCAACCAGACGTTTGCCTCCATTGGACAGGTAAAACTGATGCAAGTTTGGTCTGAATTATTTTCTTTATTGGATCTTCAAGTAGGGCAAGTACTTTTGACCAAGGAGGACTTCTCTGAACATAGAAGACATCTCACTCGAGATACTTTATGCTCTTTATTGCTACACAACATCATCCCAATCATTAATGAAAACGATGCCGTAGCAACAAAGGATGCTTGTGTTGGGGACAACGATAATTTAGCTGCATTAGTAGCTAGTTTGATCGACGCAAACACTATTATACTTTTAACGGATCAAGAGGGACTTTATTCTGCTGATCCTCGCCTGCATACCGATGCAAAGCTCATTCCAATTGTTGAACATATCGATGAAACCATTTTTTCTTTAGCAAGGGGTTCTTCTACATCTCTTGGAACCGGAGGTATGACAACGAAAATTGAGGCCGCTCAAATCGCCTCCAGATCGGGCATACAGACAATTATTGCTTCTTCTTCTCGTCCTAATATTTTGGTTGATCTAGCAGAAGGCAAAGAGATAGGGACTGTATTTTTAGCAGGGAGCTCCAATCAGTTTACAAAGGGGGAAATACAATGAACAAACAAATAAATATAAAAAAAATGGCCACTACTGCAAAAACAGCCACTCTATCAATGGCTAAGGCTTCATCGCAGCAAAAAAATGAAGCCCTGGAAGCAATAATCAAAAATAGCAAAGAAACTCAAGAGGCCATTTTACAGGCCAATCGACAAGACTTGTCTCTTGCGAAAGCAAATGGACTTAGTAAGCCCTTGTTGGAAAGATTGTCTTTAGAAAAGAGGCTTGAAGAAATCCTCTATGCTATAGGTGAGGTAATAGACCTTCCGGATCCTATCGGCGAGTTGCTCGATGAGCGAGATCTCCCCAATCAATTAACCTTCACAAGATGCAGGACTCCTATTGGAGTCCTGGGGGTGATTTATGAGTCAAGACCGAATGTCACCTTAGATATTAGCACGTTATCGATCAAATCAGGAAACTGTGTCTTATTGCGCGGCGGCTCAGAAATGCTTCATACGAATCAATTACTTGTCGAGGTCATTCAAAAATCCTTAGTTGCCGCAGACCTTCCTAGGGAAGCTGTACAACTCATTGCAAGCTCAGAGCGCTCCCATGTCAAAGAATTGCTGCAATTGCATGAGTATGTGGATTTGATTATTCCTCGAGGCAGTGCGGCCCTGCAACAGTTTTGCCGAGAGCATAGTACGATTCCTGTGATTACAGGCGGAGTGGGAATCTGTCATTTGTTTGTGGATGAGACAGCCGACTTAGAGAGGTCTCTGCAAGTGATTTTGAATGCAAAGACACAGAGACCCACTGTATGCAATGCTTTAGATACAATACTCGTTCATGCAGGCATTGCCCCTCACTTCCTCCCCAGGGTTATCGAAACCCTTTGTACAAAAGGAGTGACTTTTCGCCTAGATCACAAAGCTCGGAAATTAATAGAAGACCCTTCCTGTTATCTTGCAGAACTAAACGATTGGGATACTGAATGGCTCAGCCTTGTTTTAGGGATTAAAATTGTAGAAAATCTACAAGAAGCCTTGCAACATATCCAACTGCATAGCACGGGTCATAGCGATGGTATTTTAACAGAGACCGCTCAAAATGCTGAGCTTTTTATCAGAGAAATCGACTCAGCAGCCGTCTATGTAAATGCCTCTACGCGTTTTACTGATGGTGGTCAGTTTGGATTAGGAGCTGAAGTAGCCATCAGTACGCAGAAGTTACATGCAAGAGGACCAATGGGACTAAAAGAGCTGACCTCTTACAAATGGATTATTCGCGGCAATTATCAAGTTAGAACTTAGAGCAAGGATAAGATGCTGTTTTTTCTTCTACTGCAAGAAAAACTTTTGCAAGGTGCTCCATAATATCTTGCGCCGTCATGCTATAGCTACTGCAGGACTTTGCTGCTAGCTCCCCCGCCCTGCCATGGATAAAGGCAGCGAGCGCTGCAGCTTCTCTTAAAGGGGATCCTCCTGCAAGGAGCGCTGTGGCAACGCCGGATAGCACATCTCCACTTCCTGCAGTGGCCATACCCGGAGATCCTACCGGTACAATCAGAGGGGGAGTAAAAGGATGGAAGACAAATGACGGCCCTCCTTTTACGATGAGGGTACAATTCTTCTCATTGCAGTAGCTCTGGCATCTACTGAGTAGATGCTCTTCCTCTAGAAACGGCCTGGTGGAAAGAAGACGATGCATTTCCCCTTTGTGTGGGGTAAGCAATACTTTGTTAGGAAGAGGAAGAGAGGGATTTTCCGCTAAAAAAAATAGGGCATCGGCATCAAGCACTGTAGGCAAGGTGATGTAAGGCATTATTTTGTGCAGCATCTTCTTTACTGCTTTCTCTCTG
>JAHFTP010000143.1:677-4757 GCA_023265495.1 Chlamydiota bacterium | reverse complement strand
AAGCGTAGTCGCCGTTGCCACATTTAAAGAGTCGGCCATGCCAAGCATGGGTATTTTTACGATGATGTCAGAGGCTTCCATCCATGTCTTGGAAAGGCCCAGCTGCTCTGTGCCCACTACGATAGCCAGCGGACCTGTGAGATCAACTTCCGTGAAGGCAAACTTCGCCTGAGGAGAAGAAGAGACGATTTGTATTTGATTGCTCTTCAGATAGGAGATCGTCTCACTGCTCGACGCCTCAACGACGGGAAGAGAAAACAACGTTCCTACACTGGCTCTTACCACATTAGGATTATAGATATCTGTGCAGCGATCGCAGACAACAACACCATCTACTCCGGATGCATCGGAGGAGCGAAGGATCGTCCCTAGGTTTCCCGGCTTCTCTATCGCTTCTGCTATAAGATAAAAAGGAGGTTTTTTTTTGTTTTTAGAGATTTCGCAGATATCTGCAAGAGAGTGTTTCATTTGCTGAGCAATAGCTACAAGACCATCGGGGCGATCTCTATACGAAATCTTTCGCAGCACCTTATCGCTGCAGACATATACGCTTGCCCCAGCTTTTTGTATTTGCGAGATGAGTGCCGGTTCGTTCTCCCCCAAAAAAAGGTCGGGACAAATAAATAAGGACTCTATAGAGATCCCTTTATCTGCCGCTCTTTTTAGCTCTCTATACCCTTCCACAATAAAAAGGCCCGACTTATCACGATCCCTACGATCGAATAGATCTAACACACCCTTTATCTTAGGATTTTGGACGCTAGAAATATCTACTTCTTGTTGCATGAAGACCACCTGGCAAAGCTTCCACAAGGAAGAGCGACACTCCTCGTAGAGGGAATAATCATTTCCCCACTCTCTATAGTTCCGGCAAAACCTTTCATCTGCTGCTCCATTACATGGTGCATGACCATAGGACTCATACCGGCAGTATGAGAAGATACAAGAAAAAAAAGAGCGCCCTGTGAAAGCAACTTTCTACATGTCTCTAAAAGGAGGAGAAAATCATTTTCCATTTTAAATACCTCACCACTAGCTCCCCTTCCAAAGCTGGGAGGGTCGAGTAAAATACCGTCGTAAGTCACTCCCCTACGAATTTCTCTTTGTAAAAATTTGACGACATCGTCGACAATCCATCGTATAGGAGCAGAGGAGAGGCCATTGATCTTTGCATTTTCTCTTGCCCAAGCCACCATCCCTTTTGACGCATCTACGTGACACACCTGCGCTCCAGCTTTTGCCAGGGCAAGCGTTGCTGCGCCAGAATAGGCAAAAAGATTTAAGAGGGAAGGCGTAAAGGAAACCTTTGCCATCTTGTCTTTCATCCATCCCCATAAGAGCTGGTGCTCAGGGAAGACGCCTAGATGTCCAAAATCGGTAGGGGCAATTTTCAATAAAATCCCTTCTAGCTCGATTTGCCAAGATGTGGGCATCTCTTTGCTCGCTGTCCACCTGTTCCCATTTTCCCTAGTAAAGAACGCATCAGCTCCATCCCACAGAGCCTTTTCTAAGGAGGGTTTCCAAAATGCCTGGGCACAGGGGCGCACGAGCCTATAGGGACCGAACTGTTCTAGTTTGAGCTGATTGCCGCTATCTATAAGACAATATTTCACTTATCTCATACCTTCTTTAGGAAAAGGACAAAGCATACAGGGAAAACAGGAAAAAAACTACTCGATTTTCACGAGGGAACTAGTAAGCTCCGGATGATAGCGACTGAGCAGCATCTTTGTTTGTATCTGCCCATAGTCAGCTTCACTGTGCATACTTGTTTCATACGCAGATAGGGCAGCTGGTAAATTCTTATTTGAGAGACTGCTTAAAAAGGAAGCAAAACATTTACTTGTCCTGATGGCAATATTGACACCTTGGCCTGTGATGGGGTGCGTGGTGGCAAAGGTGTCTCCACATACAAGAAAATGGGTCGTTCCTATCGTTTTAGCAGCCAAAGACGCCTTATCTGCTCCACTATCGATGAGAAATAAAGACCGGGGATCTATGGGCATAAAAGAGGGGATTTGATCTTTTGCCTTTTTTCCTTGTAGATACAATTTAATTCCTAAAAAGAAACTAAATACAGCGGCCAGATAACTCCAATGCTCTAGTGTTTTAGCAAGGTCATTTTCCGCCTCTTGTAGCTGCCTTTCTAGCTCAGGAGATGTCATACTTTGCCGCTTTAACTCTGCGACACGAACTTGCTTCTCTTTGATTTTATCTACCTCTTCTCTACAAAGTTCATAGCTAATAAATGTCTGGCCGGGAGTGACTACAGGTATAGCTATCAGGATTTTTCTTTGGGGATTGTGAAAACGCTCTCCAGCAAAGCAATATAGGAAAAGGAAAAGAGCAAAATAGTACACTTTGGTTTTGCAATTTTGCCAGGAGACGATTACTCGTTTGTACAAGGGCTCTGCCTGCTCGGGTTGCGCAGAAATAGCCTTTTTAAAAATCGCTCCAATCAGAGGAAGTTTGGCTACAGAGTCCTTTCTTTCTGCTCCGATCTTGGCAAGTGTTTTGCTATGGGCCCCCTCCGCTACAACGACTACATTAGGACTGAGCGTCATATCAACCACTTGCGTTTTACAATCTCTGAGTCTTACAAGCGTCGTCCCATCCTGCATTTGCTCGACCTTTTCTAGCTCATGGTCGTGATAGAGCCATTTTTGGCCAGGCACTAATAAAGTAATCACCTCATGCAGCGCCTTTTCGAGGTCTCCAATTTTTACAGAAAATGTTCTAGCCACCGGATCATAGGGATAAATAAGCTTTTCTTTAAGTAAATACTCATAGACACCATATCTACTTAATATTTCATAAGAGGAATGGTCCATAAAGACAGAGTTTTGCCTAGGCTCCTTTCCCATAGACCTTTTTTCCATCACTAAGGTGGGATTGCCGCTTAGCATGGATTCTAGCGCACGGATAAGCCCAGCAGGGCCTGCTCCTAAAATCAGTACAGAAGGTTTTTTATTTCCAAATGCATAGGTTTCTCTCGCTTTTTCTTCTAGATGGTGGAGTCTGTGGATAAATAAATTTTTTATTGGGCGGTCTGAAGGTTTTGTTGCAGCTATCTTTGTAGAAAAAACACCCGGGTTAACCTTTACAAAATTAACTGTCATAATTACCAAATTAATTAAAAACAAAACCGCACAGTTAATTATACAACATAATACATTATGTGCGAAATATAAAAAAAATGAACAACAAGTTATAGTTTTAATTAGATATAAAATCAATGTTTTTATCGACTTTCAGAAAAAGTCGGAGAAAAACAGGGAACCTGATGCACTACTTTTCTATAGAGCAAAAATAGGATTTTATTCACAACAGTTTCCATAATGACAAGCCGAGATCCTCGGCACATCAGCAAGCCTATTTCAGGAGGTTTTCCCCTCTCCGCTATTGCTACCCATACGGTACCCACAGGCTTTTGCTCCGTAGATCCTGTAGGACCCGCAATACCGGTCACTGCTAAAGCAAAGTCTGTATTGCTTAGCTGAAAAACACCTTCCATCATCTCTTGTACAGCTTCTCTGCTAACTGCTCCATGAGATAAAAGCGTCTGTTTTTTTACTTGGAGTAGACTTTCCTTCCAAGTATTAGAATAGGTAACAAGAGAACCTAAGAAATAACCAGAAGATCCCGGAAGGGAAGTAAGGGCATGCGCTAGCAATCCTCCTGTACATGACTCTGCAAGAGCCAACGTCTTTTTATTGACTATCATCCACTTATGAATAGCCTCTTCTATTTTACCGGAACCTGCCTCAAAGCTGTAAGGAGCAAATTGTCCCATTATGTGTAGCCTAGCTTGCTCTACTATCTTAGGATCATGATCCTTGAAAAGGATGGTAAGCACTCCGTGGGATGGATAAATCCCTATTTGCAGGGAAGGAAATTGCCGCTTCAAAACTCGCAAACTTGGATCTAAATCATTTTCTATGAGCAGGCCAAAATGCATGGCGAGCACTGTCTGCAAAGAAAGACTAGGGAACGTCTTTTGTAAATAAGAATAAACCTCATTTGTGAACATAGCTTCCATTTCAGATGGAACGCCAGGAAGTAAAATAAGCCGTTTTTTTC
>JAHFTP010000143.1:0-667 GCA_023265495.1 Chlamydiota bacterium | reverse complement strand
CTGTGCCCACTTTGTTTTTTAATAAAAGAGCCTTTGTGGGCACTGTCGCCTGATCTTGTAAAGAAGCAAGCTTAGAGCTATAGCGCTGCTCCAGTTCATTAGCTAGAGCCCCATCAAAATGAAAGGGGGAAGAAAATATTTTTGCAGCCACCTTCCTTGTACCATCATCTAACGTGGGGCCGAGCCCTCCTGTGGCTATCACCACTTCGGCTCTATGCAAAGCTTCTCTTAAGGCAGCCTCTAACAATTCTTCGTCATCACTGACTGTGGTATGACGCAGGATGGTAGCCCCCATTTTACTTAGGTGAGCGCTCAAGTACACACTATTAGTATTTGCCGTATACCCTTGCAATACCTCATCGCCAATGCTGACAATCTCTACTTGCATAGTTTTTTTTCCTGGATCGTTATCCCCTGCCTTATAAGCCCCTGATGTTTCCCTGCCAAGGGAAAGCTCTGTTTGCCAAGACGAAAGGAAGCATAAAAACCATTTCCTAAAAAAGAGAGGGGCGTCGGCGTAGTATAATCTCTTGCCCACTTCACCAACTTCTTATATAGATCGGTATTAGGAAGGCTTTTTTCTGGAAGAACATGCACAAAAGCATGCGTCTTGGGATCTTCGAAAAGTTGAGGATAGGACAGCTGCAGCCCCCAAGAAACGCTGTTT
>JAHFTP010000142.1 GCA_023265495.1 Chlamydiota bacterium | reverse complement strand
GGTGTGAGCGCCGAAAAAATCCCTCTGCGCTTGGAGAAGATTAGCAGGAAGCTCTTTAGAGCGATATCCATCAAAGAAAGAGAGTGCCGTGCTAAAGCAGGGAATAGGTATCCCTTTTAAAGCGGCCTCTGAGACCACCTTCCTCCAGCCTATCTCTGTAGAGAGGATCTCTCCACGGAAGAAATCATCAAAGAGGAGGTTTTGTAGGCCGCTTGCTTTATCAAACGCTTTTTTAATGTCGTTGAGGAATTGACTTCTGATGATACATCCTGCCCGCCAAATAAGGGCAATAGAGCCATAGTCGAGATTCCATTTAAACTCTTTAGCAGCCCCTTGCATAAGCATAAATCCTTGCGCATAACTGATGATCTTGGATGCATAGAGCGCTTGTCTGATATCTTCTACAAAATGAGCTTTGTCTCCAATATAGTGATTGCCCGGCCTTGGGAAGAGAAGTGCAGCAGCTTCCCTCTGTGATTTAAGAGAGGATAAACACCTAGCAAAAACAGCCTCTCCGATTAAGGTGAGCGGCAGCCCTAAATCTAATGCACTAATTCCGGTCCACTTGCCTGTCCCTTTTTGTCCGGCTACATCTAAGATCTTTTCCACAAGGGGCATAGAGTCTTTATCTTTGTACGCGAAGATCTGTCCGGTGATCTCTATTAAATAACTTTTGAGCACCCCTTTATTCCAAGAGGAAAAAATCTTTTGCATCTCGTCTGCTGTGATACCAAGCAGGCTTTTGAGTAAATGATACCCCTCGCAAATCAGCTGCATATCGCCATACTCAATTCCATTGTGCACCATCTTTACATAATGGCCGGCGCCTCCATCTCCTATCCACTCACAGCAAGGAAGGCCATCTTCTTCCGCTTTTGCGGCAATGCTTTGCAAGATCCCTTTTACGAAAGGCCATGCTTCAGGGTTGCCCCCAGGCATAATCGATGGCCCATGTCTTGCCCCTTCTTCCCCTCCGGAAATTCCTGTGCCAATAAACAGAATCCCCTTTTCTTTAAGAGCGGTATTTCTTCTTTCACTATCTACATAGTGGCTATTGCCCCCATCAATGAAGATATCCCCTTTTTCCATAAAGGGAAGACACTCTTCCATGAGCTCATCGACAGCGGAGCCTGCTTTCACCATCATCATGACCTTGCGCGGACGCTTTAAAACGGCAAAAAATTCTTTAAGAGAATGCGCACCTATGATGTTCGTATTTTTTGCAGATCCGGCAAGGAAGTCATCCACCTTGGATACCGTGCGGTTAAAGACAGCTACCGTATAGCCATGGTCATTCATATTAAGCACTAAGTTTTGTCCCATTACCGCAAGGCCGATAAGCCCTATATCTGCTTGTTTCGCTGTCATGACTTTCCTCACTAAAGTTCGTATTTTTAACAATTACTGTTGAGACAAACCAAACCGTCCCAGTACAATGTTCGTGTTTCACTTGCGTCCTCGTAGCTCAGGTGGATAGAGCGGTTGCCTCCTAAGCAACAGGTCGCGCGTTCAACTCGCGCCGAGGACGATGTTTCTAGCTACTTAAAAATTTATCTATGCCCGAGGCAATTCCCTTACCAATTTTTTCCAGGTACGCTCTTTTTTTCAAGTTCACACACTCTTCATAGTTGGTCACAAAGCCCCCTTCTATAAGAACAGAGGGCATCTGCGTCTCGCGAATGACGTGATAATTCCCTACTTTCACTCCCCTAGATGCCGCTTCTGTCTGGTCGATAACATAGTGTAATATACAGTTGGCCAATCTCCTGGAAGAGCGCGTTTTTGTCGTATCCTTTCCATCGTAATAAAAAATTTCTATTCCCTGTGCGATAGAATTTTTGGAGGCATTATAATGGACGCTCACAAAGATCGTGCTTTTAATCTTATTGGCAATGGCCACCCTTCGCGGCAAAGATACGTAGGTATCTTTCCCTCGGGTAAGGATCACCTTATACCCTTTTTCTTCTAAGTATTTCTTTGTATATAAGACGGTGGCTAGGGTGATTTTCTTCTCTTGGAAAGAGCGCACCTTCGTCCCTTCATCTACCCCCCCATGCCCCGCATCTAAGACGATCAAGGGACCACCCGTGCTAAAGCTCGACATCTTTACTTTAGGTTTATAGGAACGAGAGTAGGTAGATGTGCCCACATCTGCAAAAATAGCAGATATCCACAAACAAAAAAAAGCTATGAAAAGTCCCTTGCGCAAAATGCTCATGCACAACCTAGGTGAGAGTTTTTTCAGATTGTGCATGAAAACAAGATTTTCTTGCACCTAAAGTTCCTGATACAAGCCTTATATTTCCTCTAATGGTTTACAGGGAACAAGGCCCTCTAAAAACTCAGACACCGGCAGACAAAGAATTTCTTCTATTTTCAACCTTTCATTTCCTCTATAAAGAAAAAAAGCTTTAGATTCTGGGTAATCGGCTAAAAATGCTTTTAATCCTTTGAGATCATGAGGAGAAACTTTTTTTGCGTTTTTTACTTCAATTGCATAAAAGCAACTTTCACCATAAATGACAAAATCCACCTCGAGATCTGAACGGGTACGCCAGAAATAGAGAGAAGATTGATTTCGACTATAATCACACCAGGCGGTGAGATGTTGGGCAACAAGACCTTCGAGGGCTACTCCATCAATTTCCTCCGGGCGATCCAACGGTCCTTTCGGCCGTAAAATTTGAAAAACTCCACTATCAAAAAGATAAAATTTTGGATGAGATGTCAAATGCCTAGCCGCTCTCTTTTGAAAAACAGGTACAAGATAGCCAAGTAAAAGCTCTTCCAATATATCGATATAATTGCCAACCGTAGTACGTTTAATTGCACTTTCTCTGGCAATATTTGTTGTATTAAGAATGGATCCATGCGAAAATGAGATGACGTCTAAAAAGCGGATAAATTGCTTAAGGTTACGTATGAGCCCCTCTGCTTGAATTTCTTCCTTAAGGTACAAAGAAATATAACCTTCTAGAACGCTTCTTGGATCATCCGAATGGATGAGAAGGGGCAACATCCCCCAAGAAAGAGATTTTTCTAAGTTAAAATCCCCTCCGAGCTCGGAGGCCATAAAGGGATGCAATGTTCTCTTATAAGCTCTTCCTCCGAGCAGATTGGCTCCGGCACGTTTGAGTTTGCGTGAACTTGATCCCGTTAAAACAAATTGATAGCCTTCTTTTTTTTCTATGACCATATGGACAATATTTAATAGTTCAGGAGCCTTTTGCACTTCATCAATGACCACAGTTTTTTTTTGAGGGTCCCCTTTGATCATTTCAAGGAGGATCTCCGGACGGGCCAGCATGCTCCTTTCTAGATCGGGCTTCAAGAGGTCTAACCAAAGCGCTTCCGGATGAAGTTTGCGAATGAGCGTTGTCTTACCGGTCCCCCTCGGACCGAATAGAAAATAACTAACTCCAGGTTCTTGAAAATAACGGGGATACAGACTCATCATTTACTCCATGTTGCAAATCGCCGTCACTGTTGACGATTTTGCGCTCATTTTGACATTAGCGACGGCATTTTGCAACAAAAATGCATAACACTATAATTACAAGTAATTTGTAAACACGAATTTTCAGAGGGGCGGAACCTAAAAAAGATTTATTTGCAAAAAGCTCTGGCCACTAACCTATCGTCAAATTGCACTGTGCGATCGGAGAAAATCTGGTAGGTCTCATGGCCTTTCCCTGCGATGAGAAGGACATCTTCTTGGCTTAAGTCCCGTATAGCCAGTTCAATTGCACGCCTACGATCCACCTCCACCAGGGCTTTTTCAGGGTGTTGCATCCCTTGCAAGATCTCATGGATAATTGCTTGAGGATCCTCATTTCTTGGGTTGTCCGTGGTGACAACGACCAGATCGGACAGCTCTTCTGCTGCAAGGCCCATTTTAGGTCTTTTTCCTTTGTCTCTATTGCCTCCGCATCCGAATAGGCAAACGAGTTTTCCCTTTGTGAGACCCTTAAGTGTGTGGAGAACATTTCTTAATGCATCTTCCTTGTGTGAGTAATCAACAAAGATATGTAGATTTTTTGGGTTATCTACTTTTTCTAATCGCCCCGGAACTTGCGTAAATCGTTCTAAAATGGGCGGCAAGACCTCTAAGGAATACCCCTTACACAAAGCAATGGCAATTGATACCAGGCAATTGTACACATTATGCCTGCCAATGAGTTTAGTGAAAAAAGGGACCTCTTTTCCTTGGTGCGCAACGGAGAAATGTGTCCCCCCTGTTGTTGCAGCAACGCATTTTGCCTGCAGATCGGAGGCGGCATCCATGCCATAGGTAAGGACCTCTGCCTCCGTTGCCGCCACCATAGAGCTAGCCCATGGACTGTCTCTATTGACTATTGCTGTGGCCTCGGGGCTTAAGGGTGTAAAAAGCTTCTGCTTTGCTTCCGCATACTCCTGCATCGTGCTATGATAGTCAAGATGGTCCTGAGAGAGGTTGGTAAAAACAGCTATGTCATAGTCCAGCCCCTGCACCCTTCCCTGCTCCAATGCATGCGAGGAGACTTCCATAATAGCCGTAGTGCAGTGGTTGTCTTTCATCTCGTGCAAGAGCTTATTGCAGGTGATCACATCAGGTGTCGTCGCTGTCGCCGGAAAGTAATGATCGCCGACGATCCACTCGATAGTACCTATGAGTCCGCACCGCTCATGAAGCTGATCTAAAAGAAATTTTGTTAGATAGGAGGTGGTGGTTTTACCACTCGTTCCTGTGATGCCGATCAAAAAAAGTTTGTCCGATGGATGCCCATAATATTCTGCAGCAAGAAAACCTT
>JAHFTP010000013.1 GCA_023265495.1 Chlamydiota bacterium | reverse complement strand
TTATTGACTTCATATTCATCGAAGGCGAGGAGGCCTCCTTCTCCTAGATAAAAAAGGTCGTCATATTCGATGGTATTTCTTTGATAGATCCAAGCAGTTCTAAGGCCGGCGTGAGGTCTTATCGTGAGCCATTTGCTTACCTTCATCCACCTGCCCATCTCTAGGTCAAGTACATTTAAGTGGAGATGGATCTCCGATTCAGCATCAGTGGCATAGTAGGTAGAAGAGGATGTGGGATGGATCACGGAAGGATAGAGAAAATCATCCCCATCGGTGGAGAGATGCTCAGTGCCCTGATCTTGAAACCATGTCCAGTTAAGACGCAAATCCCAATCGTCGTGGCCCATGTTGTAGCCGAGTCCTACCCTGAAGCCGAATTCCCAGTCAAACTCTGCGCTTTTGACTCCACCCTCGCCGAGTGCTGAAAAAGAGTCTGTATCGGTCTTTATAGCGAATCCAAGCCCTGTTTCGTTGGCCTCCCATATGAGCCAGTCTGCTGTGACAAATAGGTTTGCTCCCTGTTTTACATGGGGCCTGCCCGATGGGTTAATGACGGTGTCGGTCACTGGTTGGTTGTCTTTTGCAGCGGTGTCTGCACAGAGCCAGCTCGTAGCGGCAACTGTTGCTAGGGCAATCGCATTGGCTATTTTTAGCGGGCTTTTTCCCATATTTCCTCCGGGGGAAGCTTTTATTTTATAATGGTAACAATGATTTTGACTGTACTTAAGTAGAGAAAAAAAGATAAGTGTTTTTTCAAAAAAAAACCTAGGTGAGGTCATCACCTAGGTCTAGAGGATCAACAATTAGCAATAGATTAGAAATCGAATCTTACTGCTAGTGTCCAACCTTGGAGTTCTAGGTCTCCTTGGTTTTGTACAAAGATGCCATCATTTATGTCATCCACAAAAGTCATGAACTGATTTTGTGAGAAGAACATATGGTGTTCCCATCCGGCTTGGATGCCGAAATGGTAGCGGTCATTATGCCACATATGATCCCAGCGAAGGCCGAGTTGTAGGTCAGTGATTGCACGACCTGCTCTGTAGCTATTGCTAAGATCAATCAAAGTAGTCTCTACACCTGCAGTAGATGTTCTCTCTTCTTCATGATCTACATGGAAGAAGCCGTAGAGTAAGGATACAGCTGCATTGCCATAGATGCTCCAGCCGCCGCCAAGACCCCATTGTGTGTCAAGTCCTGTGCGGATACCCATTCCCCAGTAGTTGCACTCTCTTTCTACTTCATACTCATTATAAGCTGCTGTGCTTGTGCTAGCGAAAAAGAGATTTTCATATTCAATGTTATTGGTTTGGTTTACCCAAGCTGTTCTAAGACCGGCATGTGGTCTAATTGTGAGCCACTTGCTTGTCTTCATCCATCTGCCCATTTCTAGGTCGAGGACGTTTAAGTGCAGGTCCATGTGGGACTCAGCTTCTGTAGAATAAAGAGCAGTTCCTGGATGCATCACAGCAGGATAGATGAAGTCATCTACGCCGTCAGCATCAACGCTTTCTGTTCCGCTATCTTGGAACCACGTCCAGTTGAGGTACAGATCCCAGTCGTCATGGCCCATGTTATAGCCAACGCCTACTCTAAAGCCTGACTGCCATGCAAACTCACCGCTCTTCACGCTGCCTTCACCTAAAGCAGATGTGGAGTTGGTATCTGTTCTTACTGCGAAGCCGAGGCCGGTTTCATTGGCTTGCCAAATGAGCCAGTCGGCTGTAAGGAACAGGTCAGCTCCGCCTTTAGAATGAGGGCGGCCTGATGGGTTGATCGTGCTGTTCATGGCTGGAGCAGAAGTAGAACTTGTAGAAGAACTACCTGTATCTGCACTTACAAAACTTGTTGTTGCAACAACTGCAGCAGCGAGTGGCCACAGAGTTTTTAGATTCTTTTTCATAGACAATTTTCCTCCGGATTAGTTAGTCAACAAATGAGCATCTTCTCTCATTTTCAACGTTAATTCAGACTGTACAGAATTACAAAAAAAAAGTGTAGCAAGTTTTTACTTTTTTTTTAAAAAAACAAAAACCCAGAGGGAAACCCCCTGGGTTTTTTTATTTTTTTCAGTTTGGAAGCGCTGTTAAAAATCGAATCTAGCAGCCAGTGTCCAGCCTTGGAGTTCTAAATCTCCTTGGTTTTGTACAAAGATTCCATCCGTTATGTCATCGACAAAAGTCATGAACTGATTTTGGGAGAAGAACATATGGTGTTCCCATCCGGCTTGGATGCCAAAGTGGAAGCGGTCTTTACAGAACATATGATCCCAGCGCAGGCCTAGTTGTAGGTCTGTCACTGCTCTACCCGCTCTGTAGCTGTTAGTGAGGTCAATGAGTGTGACCTCAACGCCTGTGGATGAGGGTGTTCTTTCTTCTTCATGTTCTACGTGGAAGAATCCATAGAGAAGGGAGATCGCTGCGTTGCCATAGATGCTCCATCCTTTACCCAGGCCCCACTGAGTATCTAGGCCTGTTCGTATGCCCATTCCCCAGTAGTTGCACTCTCTTTCCACTTCGTACTCGTTATATAGTAAGGTTCCTTGACTTACGGAGAAAAGGTTCTCGTATTCGATGTTATTTGTTTGGTGTACCCAAGCAGATCTGAGGCCGGCGTGTGGTCGCAGAGTGAGCCACTTGCTTACATAAAACTCTCTTCCCATCTCTAAGTCCAGGACGTTGAGGTGTAGGTCAACGTGAGACTCTGCTTCTGTTGCCGTCACAGATGAGCCGGGGTGCATAACAGAAGGATAGATAAAATCATCGCCATCTGTATGCACATGCTCAGATCCATCATCTTGGAACCATGTCCAATTCAGATAGAGATCCCAGCTATCATGTCCCATGTTATATCCGAAGCCCACTCTAAAGCCAGACTCCCAATCGAATTCTGCGCTGTGGGCGCTACCTTCTCCTAGTGCTGATGTGGAGGAGGTATCTGTTTTTATGCAGAAGCCAAGGCCTGTTTCGTTTGCTTGCCATATGAGCCAGTCGGCTGTAAGAAAGAGGTCTGCCCCTTCCTTTACTTGTGGTCTTCCGGACGGATTTACAATGCCACTTGTCATTTGATTGGGCATATCAGATGGTGCAGATGGTGATTGTGTATCTGCATTTACAAGGCTTGACGCTGCAAGTAGTGATGCTGCAGTTGTTGCTATGAATTTATTTACGTTCTGTTGCATGTTGATTCCCCTTTCGTTGGGTCTTTTTTTCTTAGTAGTTCAGTGCCAATCCTCTATGAGCACTTAAAACTTCCTTCACGTTAGATATTTATAATTTTAATGTCAATGGATAGTAGAGTTTGCCTCTATCGGGACCTTCAATCTTATCTAGCATGTCACGATAAAATGAGCCAATAAATCGAGGCTGTTGTTGGAGTGATTCTTCAATACTGTGATACAGAGTGGGATTTTGTATCCAACTCAAATCCCAGGATGTTAAGGAAGGGAGAGATCCGGAGGATTTTTCGTCGAAGTCTAATAACTGCACTTTTGCTACCAGTTCAAGACAGGGAGGTATTGTTGTAAGAGCGCCATAGGCAAGAGATGGGTGGATGAAAAGTAGCCGTTTCTCTCCCACACGCATCCCCTGTACGCCATGAGCAAAGCCCGGGATAGTATGGGATAGGCTCAACCATATATCATGGTTAGCAAAGAGGACATTTCCTTTTGGATCTTCAATGGCATAATTTATCCGGATGCGATCAGAACTCTTCAACAGCTCTTTTCCATGGCTTGCAAAAGTGGTTTTAGAGAAAAGCTGTTTAGGAACAATAGCTTGCAAGGAAATATCCTTAGAAAGTGTCTCAAAATGAGCATCAGCTTCAGAAAGATGTTTTCGAGCTTTTTTCAACCCTTCCAAAGTAGCTTTAGAAACTCCTATCATGGTAGGAGGGATTACAGAAGAAGGAGGAGAAGAAAACGATTCTATGAAAGCCAATTGTTGCTCCTTATCTTCAAAACGACGCATCACGTTATCGAAAATGTGGTTCCACATTCCGGCATTTATATTTTTGTGGAAGAAAGATAATTGCAGGTTCGCAGAAGCGGGCTTTTTGCAGGTTATATGAGCCTTCTTTCCTCCGATTTTTTCTAACACCCGTTCAAGGAAATCTGATTTTTTCAGAAGCGTTCGGGCCTGATTTTGACTACGCTCTAAATGCTTAAATAACGGTTGGTTTGGTGGTCCCCCTTTATAGGCGCTAAAAATAAACACCGGCTGTGTTTCCCTCAGACAAAGAGGGAGGGGTTCATTTGCTGTCTCAAGAGTTAGGAGCTCTTCCTCTATGTCAGAGAATCCAATGCTTGGCTTAAGGAGAGAGAAGTCGCTTCTAAAGCCAATAAGGGCATCTTCTCCCCCTGCTACGTCCAGGTAGTAGCAAGCAAAAGTTTCCTGTTTTAAAAAACTTAAACTATGTTCTTTTTTGCTTTGCATTAGCACGCTTTTGGGTGCAAAGGGAGCCATGTCCCGAGAAAAGGATAAGGATTGGATTGTTTCTCCGCGCCCTCCGACCAAACTGTTATGAGATCCAAAACCTAAAACGATGCCTATAAGAACGCAATCATTTTGTAAGACATCGGAGAACATTTCTCTAGAGTACGCAATTTTGTGAACGAGTTGCTCAGACTTAAGCGTAGGGCCTAGTACGTAGCGGAAAAGGTCTATGTTATTATCAATGACTTCCTGTAGCTTGGGGATGTTGATGAATTGCACCTCCCAGCCAAGTTCAACGGACTCGGGAGTGTTTAAAGGGACTGCCTTCAAAACAAAATTCTTTTGCAACGAACAGAGTTTATTCCAAATAGGAATTACTTCGTGAACAAGAAGAGTATTTGCGAATTCTTTTTCTGAATATTTGAGATCTTTAGCAATGGGAAAGCAGTCAAGAGAATAGAAATCTCGAATGGAAATAGGTTTATCCCCTTCTAAAACATAGCCATACCCTTCTTCTAAGATTCCCATCCTAAAAAAATGGTCTAAAACCTCATAATCTTTCTGAGTCTCTATATGGATGGAAACAGACTCGGCCTTAAGTACACAGAACTGTGATGTCAAAACCAGAAACAAAAGACGGCAACAGGTAACGAATTTCATCTGCCGTCCCAGAGCTTACATGGCTTGACATAATAATTACATGAGCGCGTATGGCATAGGCCGCATCCTCTGCATGTGAGATGGCCACGCGGGCAATAGTTCACATTATTAGTATTAACAACAGTTGCTAACCATTGATCACCTATTCTCTCCAATCTATGAACTATGTACGTAGATCCTTCCACATCTAATAAAATGTTGCTATCGTCAACATATATATCTTCCGGCGATGCCAAAATAGTCAACTCAGAGACATAAGACTCATTACAATGTAAGCATTCAGTTGTTTGTTTAGCGCATCCCTCAGCCGGAAGCTTCTGAACGCTACATACGGAAATAACAAGTGCTATCCACAGGCCTATTTTCCACAGATGTCTTTGCATTTTCGCCCCCTCGTTCTTAAAGGTGTAAAACATTAACAAAAATATATAGAACGTGTCGTATTTAGGCAACGGCCATGACTGAAAGTTCTTATGACAGGACCTTTAATCTTATCTAGCATGTCATGATAAAATGAGCCAATAAATCGAGGCTGTTGTTGGAGTGATTCTTCAATATGGAATAGGCTTAACCATATGTTATGGTTAGCAAAGAGGTCATTTCTTTGATAGATCGGTATCACCTGGTGATAGGGGTTTTACTTGTCGGGTCATGATGTTTTATCTGCCTAATATACAATTGTTTGTGTCTTATTTTTTTAGAAAATTGCGCTTGGAAACTATTTTTTGTTTTTTAACACGGAAGTATTTGACTTCCGAGTGCTTCCGTGTTAACTTCCTAGTTTTATAGAGGGGGAAATGGCTATGTTAGATGGATTTCTTGCACATGGAGAAGGTAAAATTCTTGAATTTAAGGAAAATGCTAATTCTATTGATGGCATTGTAAAAACGGTCATCGCGTTTGCTAACACTGCAGGAGGAACCTTAATTATAGGCATTCGGGACAAAACACGAGAAGTGGTTGGTGTCGCGAATAGCTTGCGTGAAGAAGAAAGACTGGCCAGTGCAATTACAGATAGCGTTATGCCACTTTTAGTTCCGGACATTGAAATTTATTCTTATCGTGAAAGAGAACTCATTGTTATTCGAGTTCCTCATGCGGCAGGCCCTTATTACCTCAAAGCGGAAGGATCTGAAAAGGGAGTATATATTCGGTTTGGGTCTACAAACAGAAAAGCGGACCGAGAAATGGTATCGTCCCTAAGACTTTTTGCATCGAACCTCACATATGATGAATTGCCTTTGCCCAAAGGAGAAGTTGACTGGGAATCAGTGAAGAAAGCGTTTAGTTGGGTGAAAAAACGTCCCACAGAAAAAACATGTGAGATGCTGGGTGTTTTTTCTTCTCGTTCTGGCCGGCTAAGTCCTACTATTGGAGGAGTGCTTTTATTTGATCTCGGTCGTTTGAAATTACTTCCGGATTCCACAGTTCGTTGTGCTCGCTTTAGTGGAACAACAAAAGAAAGAATTCTCGATCAGATAGAAATCGAGACGCCTCTTCCATTTGCCATCCAAGAAGCAATACAGTTTATAGAAAGAAATACACGCTTAGAAGGTAAAATTGGACGGGTTTTGAGAGAAGACATTCCTGAATATCCTCCCTTTGTAATAAGAGAAGCTGTTATAAATGCATTTCTCCATTCCGATTATTCCATGAAAGGGTGTCATATTCAAATCGCAATTTTTGATGAACGTATTGAAATTACTAATCCTGGTGGATTTCCTTTTGGACAAACATTAGAAAAAGCCCTAGCGGGTTTTTCTCTTCTTCGCAATCGTGTGATAGGACGTGTATTTCGAGAATTGAATTTAATTGAGCAATGGGGCTCTGGTCTCCAAAGAATGTTTTCTATATGTCATAGACAGGGCTTGAAGCTGCCAGAGATTGTAGAGTTAAATAATCAATGTCGCATAACTCTTTTTTCAACGCGTATTAAAAAAGCCAAACAACTTCCATGGGTAGAAATTCTTGTGAGGTATTTAAAAAAAGAGAAGTTCATCAATACAAAAACAGCTGCAAAAGTATGGGAAGTGTCTGATCGTGCAGCTCGAGATCGTCTTAAAATTATGTTAGAAGAGGGGCTCCTCCAAAGGATTGCGACCTCTGAGAAGGATCCAAGAGCTATATTTGTTTTGAGAAAACTAGAAACAAAAGACGGCAGCAGGTAACGATGCATTGTTATAGGTTACCCGTGAAAAGTGAAGATGATTCTATCGATATCTTTGAGCCAAAGGAGAGTTTGTTTTTCCATCTGCGCTAAAATAAAGAGCCATGCAGCACAAAGGAGTGCTAAGCCGATGAGGGACTTTAAGGACATGCCAAGAAAGACGATTTGTACTTGGGGAGCAAGCCTGTTGGCAATGCCTAGGAAAACCTCTGTCATAAGAATGGATAGCAAGCTTGGAGCAGCAAACTGTATAGATAGGGCGGTGACCTTAGTGAGCAGTGCTGTGATGAGCTGCCAAAAGGGTTGTTTCGCTGTAAAGAACGATGCATTCATAAAGCCGTCAGCGGGAACAATGGAATAGGATTGAAAAAGCCCATCAAAAAAGATAAAGGGACCGTTGATATAGAAAAAGATAACGATGAGCATATAATTATAGAGCATGCCAATAGAGGATGTCTGCGCTTGAGAGAAGGGGTCTGTTACCTGCAGAGAAGAAGCTCCTCTTTGGAAGTCGACGAGGGCGCCGGCCGATTGGGCAATAAAAAAGGGTATCGATACTAAAAAGGCAAGAGCCGCTCCGATAAAAAACTCTTTGAAGGCATAGCCAATAAAAAGAGGGTCGAATCCTACGGCGGTTTTGCTAGTCATCACGATGTGGGGGAGTAAAACGGTAGTAAGAGAGATAAGGAGTCCCATTTTCACTCCGGAGGGGAGTTTTGCTCCTAAAAATGGAGCGAAAACAACAATAGGGGCGAGACGAAACATGCCAAGCAGAAACAAAGATAGAAGAGACATCGGCGCAAAGTCAATCAGGTGAGAGTAGAAACTGAGATAATCTTCTGTTGCGCTCATGAATTAGTCAAAACGAAGACCATTTAGGAAAGTTCATAAAGATGTTATTGGTGTATTGAGTGATTTGCGCGCCAAGCCATCCTCCCATAAATAGCAGAGTTAATATGACCGCCACTAATTTTACCATGAAAGAGAGTGTCTGTTCTTGGATCTGCGTAGCTGCCTGGAAAATAGCTACGAGGAGGCCTAAAAAGGTGCTAATTAATATAGGGGGGGCGGAGAGGATGAGTATCAGTAGTAGCGCCTGGTAGCTTAGCTGATAGATTTCTGTAGAATACATAGTTTCCTCGGGGTGTTAAGTCCTAAATGAAAGAACAAGTCCCTGTATGATCAAAGTCCAGCCGTCGACCATAACAATGAGCAGCAGCTTGAGCGGTAGAGCGATAGTCAAAGGGGATAGCATCATCATTCCCATGGCAAGAAGGATATTGGAAGTGACTAAGTCTATAACAAAAAAGGGGAGGTAGATGAGAACCCCTATTTCAAAGGCTGCTTTCAGTTGAGAAGTAATAAAGGATGGGACAAGCACTATGAAGTCTACAGGTTTTAAGTCTTTTCTAAATTCTTCAGGGAAAGATTTGTAGGCCAGCTGATAAAAACCGGTAATGTGCTTGGCGCTGGTATTTTTCTGGAGGAAAAGGCGCAGAGGCTCTTTTGACTTGTCGACGACATTCACGATATATTGAGCTGTTTCTCCCGAAAGGAGTTGTGTGGGAGCATTTTTCATCATATACTCTCCCCCTTCCTTATACATGGCAAGGCCTGTGGGGAACATGACATAGACCGTTACAAGTAGGGCTATGCCGTTGAGTACTTGGTTAGGAGGAGATTGTTGTACTCCAAGGGCATTTCGAAGCAGAGAGAGGACTACGACTACCTTTACATAGGAGGTGAGGAGCATGACGGCAAAGGGTAGTATCGAGAGGCCAGCGAGTACGGCCATTTCGGTAAGGACGCTCGGAGGGGGATTGGCATCGGGGTTGGTAAGCGGGGTAGGTTCCTGCGCCCAGCCGCAAGAAAATAGGGCACAAAGAATAAAGGCGCCCCAAAGTAGGCGGGACCATCTGCGATAAGTAACCATAGGTCAAGACCTGTATCTCACATTTCGTATGGTATATGAGTATAGCGCAAAAGAATTTGCGTCAACAGTTCTTTTTTTAGAATTTCATGTACCTTTCAAAAGCGGCTTCTAAAGCACGCCACTGGTTTTCTATCGTGGCGTTGATGATGCCAGATTCTGTTTCAATGACGCAGCCGCCGGGGGAGATGTCAGCCCTTTCCAAGATACTCAAGCTTTGAAGCTGTTCTAACAGTTGTTTAATTTTGGTTTTATTTGCCTCTAAGACTTCCTTATCTGCTTTGTTCACATAGATGACAATTTTGTGATTTTGCTTGATGGGGCCTAAGGTTTGCAGAACAATGTCCACAATTGTTTCAGGGGATAGCTCTAGCTCTTTACTTACAATTTTTCTGGCGGCTTTAAGTGCTAGGGGGAGAATGGCTTGTTGCATTTCATGGCGGATGACGCGCAGCTGTTTTTCAAAGAGGATCAGTTTATCATTAAATTGGCAGAGGCCTTCTTGAAACCCTTCTTGTTTTGCCTGCATTTTTAGTGTGTCGCATTCTTTTTCGACTTGCTTTCGATAGATTTCAGCATCTTCCTTAGCTTTTGCTGCAATTTGATTGCAGTCCAAAAGTGTACTGAATTCCTCTGCTGGAATGATTTTTTGATTGTCTGCTACATGGATGGAATCTTCATGAATAAAAGTAAATAGCTTCATAATGATGGTGTGTGTGGTTGGTTTTGGATCATAGAAATGATGTCTAATGTTTGCATGGCAAGAAGGTGGGCCGCATTGGCATGGTCTAGCTTTTTACAGTGTCCTCTAAGGATGGATGCTTCTTCCATGTCTATTTGATGAGCAATATGCCAAGTTAAGGAAGCATCTTCAGGAAATAGGGCCTTAGCTAGGCGATTAATCCCTCTATGTCTTAAGGTGGATAGAAGTGTTTCAGCGGATCCGTTCCATTTGCTCAGCTCCATGCGTTTAAATACGACGGATTCTTTTTTTTGTAGCAGGTTTTTTAGATAGGCTTCTTGTTCCTTAGAGAGAACAGAATGAATCTTTTTCAATTTTACAGTGTCGATAATTTGTCTAATTTCTATGGCTAGGTCGTGGAGGCCTAAAAAATCACAAACGAGATGGATTTGTTCTTCAGAAAGGGAGAGCAGACGATTCATTGAGGAGTCGGGCAGGCATTCGATGGGTAGCAGGTCCATATCTTGGGGTAGTACCTGTTCTAGAAGCAGCCGCTCTAGGTATTCTTTGCCTAGAGGAGATGTGAGGGGAAGGTTGCTTGAAAAAAGAAGCCCTTTTTTTGCTTTTTGTATTTGCTGCTCGGAGAGGCAGGTAAGAAAGAGTTTCAGTTCATTTTCTGCTGCATTTCTTAAAAAAGGGATCAGCCAGCTGGGATGAACCCTATGGAGGAGCTCTTTTTTTTCTAAAAAGCCCTCGCAGAGGTTACTATTTGTTTTAGGCAGGCGATCTAACATGGTTTTTTTTGCAGAGGGGATAAAGCGCAGCAGAGATCCTTTTACCTTAGAGTCTGCCGCCTGCACGAATGCATTACATACCATCCAAGAAGCTTGTTTCATTTTTTATCTTGCAATGATTTATCTGAAGGTTCTTGCTGCTCGGTATCAATAGGTATGGGGTGAAAGAGCGCTTTGATCCCTTTTTTCTTCAGTGTGGGGTAAAATTTCCATAGGATCCAGCCTGTAATGAGTCCAAATAAGATCACAAAGAAGGAGAGAAAGAAAAATAGAAAACGGAATCTGGCAGCAGAACTTTTACTCATAACGATAGACCAAATACTGACATATTCTTTGGTTTGGGGAGTTAAGTCTTCTGTTGTGGGGGTTAAAGAGATATCAGCAAATCGCGACTTGTCGGAGATAACAGTGACATCGTTTACGTCGAGACCGTTGACGCTGCCGGAAACTAGGCGTTTAATCTTAATCACAAGATGGCTATTGGGGTCGTCGAGGACACCTTGGTGTTTTACGTAGACAGAGGCTGTGATTTTTTGTTGGGGGGCCTGAACTCCGGGCATAGCTACTGCAGCAGACTCTGTAGGAAACGATAGTTGAACGTCAGCATCGAGGACGCCGTCGATTTTTCTGATGGTATTGGCTATTTGTTCTGCAAGGCCTGCTTGATACCGGATATTTTCTTCTTTATCTGAGGTCATCAGCCCCTGTTTGGCAAAGAGATCTAGTAAGTTTGTCCCTTTAATACGAGGGAGTCCATTCTGGTTTAAGATGGCCATAGCATCTGTCGCTTTGCCTCCGTCTACGGTGATGCTCCATTTAGGAGAGCTCGTAGCGCCGGCAGGTCCGGCCGTTGCACTAGGGGCCTTGCCGGCAGGGATGCCTTTACTTGCTAGGAAGACGATAATTTCATTGGCTTCTCTTTCGTCTAGGTCGCTAACAATGACCATATGGTTTTCACATCCGGCGAGGAAAATGAGGCCTAAAAGGAGAACGCAGAGAGCCCGGCTGCAGCTGCGAAGTGTAGATACTAGGGAAGAAAACATACTGTTGTAGATCATAATTCTTGTCTTAAAGATTAGTTTTGTTACTTTGAAGGGCATTAATTCCACCCAGCACATCTAGTTTAATAGGATTCCCTAAATTTGCCCAAGGTAAATTTCTCGTTCTTGTCTCTAAAGGATCCTGTTTGCCCTTTTCTACTCTATTTTCTTTTTATAGCGAAAGTGATTATTTAGGGATAATTTTTTATAAGATATGGCAGATTTTCTTTTTGAAAAAAGAGGGCGTTGTTTATTAACATGATTATTATTAGGTACTTTTAAGCTACAAGGTCGGCTCTGTTTGCCAAACATTTGAGCTGAAAATACGTCTCAAGAAGGCCGCTTATGAGGGGGCATTCTTCCACTTTAGCTTCAGCGGCGTGTGTTTCCCCGTCTTTTGCTAACGCTTTCAGTATCTTTTCTAGTGGCATTGATATTCTGTCTGCAATGATTTGGAAGGCAATAGCTAGGGGGTCCTGCGTCGTGGTATTTAATCCTAAGCCCTCCAATTCTGTCGTGTATGCAGGGTTCATGCGGATAGAAATCGAGCCTTGTACTGCTGTGCTGAGGATTTTCTGCATATGTTCTAAGAGACTTGCGCGGTTTGTTACAAGGTTACGGCAAAAACCATAAAATAGGTCGTTTGTTTTCCGTTCGATGATTCTTTGCAGAAGGTTTTGCCCAGATTCACTAACAAAGCCAAGGAAAAGGTAAGGGTTTTCCTCTATTTTGTGCTGGCCAAATAGACAATCTCCTCCATCTTGAGAATCATGAGCTTTCCATACTTCATAGCAAAGGTATTGGTTACGAACGATTTCAGGAAGCGCGCGGAAGGCAGAAAGCACCCTTTCTTTGTCGCGAGGTTCTATAGATAGCTTTTGTGAAAAAGCCTCTAGAGAGGCAATGTTATCTACAGCTTCTTTCAAGGAAGAGCCTATCTGTGGGACGATCCCGTCTAGTAGCGCAGCATAGATCCCTTCGAACGATCTTTTTAACACTTCGACAGATTCTTTTTTGATATAGGCGGACGTTTCGTCTCTATCTCGTAGAGAGGATAATTTCGTAGAAATAGTGGTAAGATGTTCTATGCTGCTTCCAATATGATTGAAATCAAGTAGTAAGAATCTTTGCTTTGTAGAAGGTAGTTTAGTGCCGGTTTCAGCATTTAAGTGATCAATTAGAGTTCTTAAATGGGGCCTGCAGGCCTCAGCGGCTCTCTGCTCTTCCCATTCTTGAAAGAGGGCAGAGATCTCATCATGTGCTTTTCTTCTAAAATCTTCCGTTGTCTTCAGTCGGGTCCCGTCTTTTGCTAGGTATGCGTTGATAATGGCTTGCAATTTTACGTCGGGATGATCAAGGATGACTTGCTCTATAAGGGAACCCTCGTCGCTAAACACTCGACTTTTTAGCGCTAGATATTCCTCATTACTTATACCGGAGCTAAGTTCTGCTACCAGGGTTTTGCGCAGCCCCGTCAGTCTTTCAGAAAACAGGTTTTCTAGCTTATAGGTAATGGCCCTATCGCAAATGGCTGAAGACCTAGCAGATAGCGTAGAGTAGGAGGGGGTTTCCTCTGTTAGTTTTGTTTGTAGCTCTTCTAAGAGGGACACAAATTGTTTTAAGGGAAAAGAGACATCTGTTTTTGCTGTGTGAGCAGATCTTTCCGCCATGTCAAGCAAGGTAGTATAGAGTTCTTGGAGTAAAGAGTCTTGAGAAGGGGTAGATGGGCCTATTTTGATAAGATCAAGTAGGTTTAAACATAGGTTTGCAAGACAGAGGCAAGAATCGGTGTCTTTATCTCCGTTAGACAGTTCCCGTAAGAGAGAAGGTTTATCAGAGGCGAGCTTTTGGATGGCTGAGAATATTTTTTGTTTACTTTCACTTGCATTCCAAACTTTGTATCTTCCTTCCCCTTCTGTCCAATGAGACTCTATTTCGAAGTCTGCATATTCAGAGGGGGTGACTAATCGGATTTCTTCGAACTGAGGGTCGTAGATCGGTTTTTGCAAGGAAAAATCCACCTTGCCTTGTAATAAAAGAGGGTCAAGTGCTACGGGTGCCCTACAAGCTTTTTCCTCTCCTTCCAAGAAGATCGTATCTGGAGGAATGAGGCTTCGGACCTCTGCTAAATCGATAAGAGAAATACGGTTGCCTGTTACATTGCTCATAGTTTGTAAAACGGTTTTCCAATTACAGCCACTCCTGGTTTGATTTTGATTGTTCAGAAGGAAAAGGGCTGAGGATTCTACATCGCCTAGCGATGCTGTGGAGGAGAGTTGGAGTGCTATTTTAAGATCTTCTAATACATGAGAGTTTTTTAATTCGTGTTGTGTCAAGCTTTTAATAAAGCGCGCATTGATTCTAGCGCAATTGCCTATAAATAGATTTTTGCTCCGTCTTGACGAAAGAAGAGGTCGAATCCTTTCGGAATGTTCTGCAGCAAGTGTTTGGAAAAAAAGGATCTGCTCTCTCCAGCTGTCTCGATCTAGGGAGTCTGTGTATCCAAGCAACTTGGTTGGTCTATTTGCAATAGTGAGACCTAAAATAGGGTCCTTGCTGTCATTAGGGACTCTGTCCGCTTGCAAGATAGCTTGGCCGCTGCGTGTCATCCAGGCGAGCGTGCTATGCGGCGTATCTCCACTTTGAAATTGACTGAGGCGAATGCGCTTCTCATAAAAAGAAGGAGATAGTAATTGAGTAGAATCTGTAAAATCTATTTTTATCATAAATATAGTCTATATTTATTAGTGTATTATATATTAATTATACAATATTTCATTTTATATATAAACATAATCAGTTTTTTAATTTTTTTATTACGAGGTTTGTGAAATTGTAAATATAAGTAAAATATTTACTTTTCATATTGAAAGTGGAGAGGATTTTACTAGCGTGAAATTCTTCCTATCTATTTCACTATGAGTGTGTTAGATGTTTTATAAATCCAGGAGGGGGCATCGTCGAATTTTTTCTTGCAAAAGTCTGTAATTCCCTGCCAGGCAGCTTTGTATTGCAGGAGCTTTTCTTTTTTTTTCTTTTGTTTCGACTCTGAAAAACAAAAGCCGAAGAGAAATAGCTCCATACTTTTTATCCATTTGAGCTTAGCGATATGAAAAATTTCTTTTATTAGAACTGTTTTATAGAGAGTGGTTTTCTCCTTTTGGGAGCAATTTCTCTCTATCCAAAGAAGACGATTTCTCCACCAGAAATAGGTGGAGTGTGGCTTATGGATAAAAGAAGCAGATCCTTTATGCCATATCTTAGCATCTGGGATGCTGAGGATCTCGTAGCCGGCACTTCTCGCTCTTGAGCAAAAATCGGCCTCTTCCCAGATAAGGAAAAAAGAGGGTTCGAGAAGGCCTATGGTAGTAAAGACTTCCCTTTTCACAAAGAAAGCAGCTCCACATACGTAGTCTAAGGACTGCACCTTTCCATACAGGTGGGGGTCATCTAGGGCTTGGAGCCCCACAAAGTCAAATGCTGCGCGGCGCGGATTCCAGATGCCTCCTAAATGGTCTAGGTGATCTCTCTTATCGAAAAGGTAGATCTTGGCGCCGAAGATCCCTGCCTTAGGGTGTTGACTTGCCGCCGCTGCAAAGGCGTCAATGAAAAGAGGATCTACTACAGTATCATTATTTAATAGGCACACTCCATCGGCTCCGTGCTCTAGTGCGTAACGAATCCCTACGTTATTGCCTTCGGCGAAGCCTAAGTTTTTTTTATTTTCTATGAGAGCGACTGTAGGAAAAGAGCTTTTAATTTCTTGCAGAGAGTCATCGGTAGAGCCGTTGTCTACTACGACTACTGTCAACTTAGGGTACTTTACTCTCTGTAGAGATTGCAGGCATTGGATAGTATCTTTTTTCCCGTTCCAGTTCAGAATAATCAAAAAAATGGCGTCGGTTTGTGTCATGAAAGACCTTTCTTATAAAATAATTGCATCCCTGCTTGAACAACATCCTCCGGAGAGATTTGCATGAGGCAAAAGGGGAGGCTACATTTTTTTCTAAGACATGGCGTGCAGGTTTTTTCTTTTTGTAGGACAATGACGTTTTCGCAGTGGAGAGGGCCGCATAGCCGGCTGTTTGTCGGGGCAAACAAAGCGACCGTGGAGGTGTTCATAGCAAAGGCGACATGCATGGGGCCTGTGTCGTTGGTGATGAAAAAAGACATTTGTTTAATAAGCGCTGCCAAGACTTTTACAGACACAGGATCTGTCAAAGCTACTGCTCCTCGTATTTTTGCAGCCATGGAAACGAGGAGGTCTTTTTCTTGCAGGGAGCCGGTGAGAAGGACTTGGGCTCCGATGCTCTCCGCAAAAAGGTTGCCCACCTCGATGAAAGACTCTATAGGCCATTGTTTAAATTTGTCCTTAGAGCCGGGGTGGATGCCTATAAAGGGATAGAGAGAGGAGATCCCTTTACTTTGGAGAAAGAGATTAGCTGCGTGCACGTCCTTTTTAGACAGAAAAAGTTCTAATTTGGGCTCTTGCGCCCTGGCCTTTACTTCGGCTACGAGCTCTAGCCTTCGCTCGATCTCATGAACGGGTTTTACGGGAAGAGCCTTTGTCAGAATAAAATCCTGATCTTTACTCATTCCTGCATTTCCTATGATCTGCCTGGCATCGAGAAAAAAACAAAATGGCAGAATGGCTCTTTGAGATAAGTGGAAGATAAAGATTGTATGGAATTTTTTCTTGCGCAAAGGGAGTAAGAGCTTTAGTAAGGAGAAGAAAAGAGATTTTTTTGCTACATAGATTTCATCGAGATGGGGATTATTTTCTAGGACTTCTTTTCCAATAGAACTTGTGAGCACAGCAATAAAGGCGCCGGGATACTTGTCTCTTAAGGCTTTAATACTTGGCGT